>NZ_JBDZYG010000007.1:0-285744 GCF_040329455.1 Ruegeria sp. SCP11
AATCTCTCTAACGATGATACAAATCTGACTCTGACGCGGGATGGAGCAGCCCGGTAGCTCGTCAGGCTCATAACCTGAAGGTCGCAGGTTCAAATCCTGCTCCCGCAACCAATCTTTCCAGTCAGATATCAAGCACTTAGCCTCGCAACTCGCGGGGCTTTTTGCATTCCGCCAACACAACTGGAAGCACTGTGGAAGCAAACGGATGCAAAAAAACCTGTAGCAGCTCCGCAACAGGCATAACTTCACCAAAAATACGCATAGGTCGCGACGAAGCCAGCCACCCCGAGCGTAACGCCGAGTTACCGTTCGATAGCATTAATAGAAGGTGAACGACGACTTCCTGATTCGTTAAACTTAAAAATTATATTCTGATGATTGGATGTTTAAATTGGGCTCGTTCATTTCGAACAGAGTCCGCCAGTGTTTCTAGTAAATAGTAAAGGAAGGTTTGTGATGTCCAGAAATACAGTATTCCCGCCCTTTTACAGAAAAACGGAAGTCTTTGAAAACTTGTTTTCCAACACTCTTCCCGAACAAGCGTCGGCAAGAGGGCCTGCTGAAGGGGTGCCAAACAAGCTATTGAACGATGCGCCTTTAAGTTTAGACGAATTTGTGTCTGCAGTGTCAGGCGGCAATGCCAATGAACTGTCTGATCTCGGTCACGACCACGAAGGTTTTGAAGTTGGTCACACAGGAATTTTGGTGCCTGCAAAGGGGCTTTCCGAAGAGCTGTCGAACAATCCATTGAATTTCGAGTCTCTGAGTCATGACGAATTTGTATTTGCTGTGGCGACTGGAAACGAAAACGAACTGCACGATCACAACGAGGACCATGAACACGAAGGTTTTGAAGCTGGTCACAACGGTGTCTTGGCAAGCGGGAAAGTGATCGCGTCAAGTGGACATGTATTTGAAAATGATGAGTTCGCGTTTCAGCGACCGGACGGCGTAGGTGGTGGTCCATTCGGTGGTGGCGGCGGCGGTGGCGGTGGTTCGGGCGATGATGACGACACATCCTCCGGTTACGGTACAAACGATCTGTTCGCGGAATACTTCAGCGGCACCGCGGATGCGAATGGTGTGGATTACTTCAACGTCGAAATCGAGTTTTACGGCGATTGGACCGGTTATGAAGCTTACATGGACGCTTTTGCTCTTTCTGCAGAGTTCATTAGCTCCATCATGACGCAAGGCCTTTGGGATGATCCACAGTCATTCAACACATTTGATCCAACTGGCACCAACATCTTCACTGTCGATGATGTGCTTATTGAAGCGCGCCTGACAGATATTGATGGAGTCGGTAACATCTTGGGTGGCGCGAATGTCTTCTCAGCGCGTGAAGCAACTGCTTTAGATGCCTATACTGCCGTCGTAGGTCTGATGGAGTTCGATACATCGGATGCGCAGGCCCTGTCTACGTACGGAACTTGGGATGACGTGGTGCTGCATGAGATGTTTCATGCGTTGGGCTTCGGCACGCTGTGGGACAATTACTACCCTGACATCATTTCTCAGACGTCAACACAGGTTGCCGGACAAGATACACGTCGTCCAACAGATGATGTGTATGAAACAACTGCCGTATACAACGGTGTCGCTGGGAACGCTGAGTATATAAGCGAAAGTTGGACCGACGGTGACCAAATCATCGTCGAAACAGAGGGTGGTTCTGGTACGGCTTTGGCGCATTGGGATGAAGATGCTCACGGTGATGAGCTCATGACCGGTTATCTCGATACCGTAGAAGGAGCGTATCTTTCTGACTGGTCCATCGCAGCACTTGCTGACATCGGCTACTATGTCGATCAAGACGCTCTGACGGGGGACCACGCGAATGATCTGTCTGATGACATCAATCTTTTGGAGACTCTGGTCGTCGCCAACAACGCGTATGTCCTTTACAATGAAGACGGCACTTTGATTGCCTGATGCACGTTACTTTAGACACCGAGACCGGCGCGTTCCTGCGCCGGTTTTCGTTTGCTTAAAACGAAAAGACAGTTTTTTGACCGCACAGCAGTTATTCAAATAAAATACAGCGCTGCACACGCGGCGAACAGCCGCTACGCAACCTCTCAAGACAACCGATACTTCCCACGCGCCTTGGCAAGCCGTTCTTCGAGTGATGCGGTATGCTCTTCAACGAGCCGAAGCAACACATCAGAATGACTATCCAAAAAGTCACCAAAACTGTCCGCAGAAACTTCCGAGATTGCGGCGCGGGTGACAAACAATCCTGCGAGTTGCGCATCCAGGTCCCGCATCTTGGCGGCACGGTTGGCTTGGATCACATCGCTTGGCAGAACTCCCGCGTAGTTCTGATGGAGGTCATTGCCAACCACGGCTTCAAACTGCCGCCAAAGCTCGTGAGTGGGCCAGCGGGCGCGGTTTCCGTCTGCGGTGGGCATACAGTAGCGAATGCGCCCCAACGCGTCTGTGAAGGCGTCTCCGATGATGTCGCTAACGTCCTGCCAGCTCCGCATCTCAAAGCGGTTGCGGAGTTGTTTGGAACCAAGCCGCATCTCAAAGCGCCAGATTTGGCTTGAGGTCCGGTCGGTCAGATCAAGGGGTGGTTTGTCAATTGCTTCAAGCGCAGCGTTCCAAATCGTCAGCCAACCCATCTTGTTCTGCTGGATCACTTCCGCCCGCTTGTCATAGATCGCCAATTGCCGGTTGGCGACGGCTCCGGCGCGTAGGCCGACAACTCGCGCGCCGCTGGATACCGTGGCGGTTTCATCAACGCCAGTGTATTCTGTGACCTTGGTGCCGGGCGGAACAACCAAGGCTTCACGGTCGGGTTCAAACCAAGGGGCCAGCAAGTCCACTGCGAAGTCAGCCCGCGCGACCCGCAATTGCGTCTCTACATATTTGATCCCAAACGCTTCCATGCAGTCGCGAAAGTGCCGCTCAGCCCCCTCAAGACCGCCTGTAGCAAGGCCAAAGGCGCGGAAGTCGACGGTGATACCGGGATTGTTGGGAATGGGGTCTTGCGGGTCTTGGAACAGCCACACGGCCCCATGGTCGCCTGTATGAGCGGTAAAGCCGCGTGAACCTTTGCTAGTTACATTGAGCGACACGGAGCCAAATTCGAGGACGCAGTCGCCATAGGTTTCTTTGGCATGTTGCTTGGCGGACGCCAGTTCTTCGCGAAAGTCATCTGGGATATCTGCCTGAATGGTGAATCTCAGCCCATCGAAACCGGAATGCAGGATTGTTGCTTCCATTTGCGCTGACCTTCGCTTTCGTATTCGTGGAGGGGGGTGTTACAAGACCCCCCTCTATCGCGGCATGCCCTGCCGCTGGGAGATTTGGCGATGTGAGGGAAAGGAATGCGGGGACTTACGCCCCCTTTGTGCCTCCGGCGGGGCAGCATTTGTTTTGGGGCCGGAGCGGGACCGCTCCGGCGCTGCCATCACTTGGCATTGGTTTGACGGCCAATCCAGATTTCGGCGCGCTCCGCGCATTTCGCAATATTGAGCAAGTCCGAATGGTGGAAGCTGTTCGAATTGCGCCATTCGCCGGTATCGGTTTTGTAGGAGCGGGACATATCGACCGAGTAGAAGCCGTCATTGTCCCAGATGGTGGCGGTGATCAGGCCGATTTTGAATTTCTGTGCAGGCTGGTTTGCCATAGTTCAGTGTCTTTCTATTGATGTTTGGGGAAAGGGGCGCAGGACCGTTTCGCCCGCGCCCCTATAGAGCCAATCCGGCCCCAAAATCCCGTACGGCGCTGCCAACCCCGTACGGGCAAAACTTAGGCTTGCGAGGTGTTACGGCGGCGGCGACCTTCAGCCCAAATACGCAGATCGCGGCGGCGGTAGCGCACCGACCGACCCGGTTTGTAGAAGGAAGGACCAAAGCCCGTGACGCGCCATTTCTGCATGGTCCGCACGCTTTGGCAGAGATAGTCTGCCGCTTCGGTCTCGGTGATAAACCCATCCCAATAGTTGGAAGTGGGGATGGTCTGCTCGGTGGCAGTTGCCTGTTGTTGCATTCTGTTCGACCTTTCAACGTAAGTTGCTATGAGGCGAACATAGGGGTGCTTGGGTGCGATTTTCGAGCGAAAGCGCTGGACGAATTAACCGCGAATTTGAACAACAATTCGTCCAGTAGGCTAAGCGCGCTCACGGATGCAATCTTTTAACTCCCTCATGACGCGCGACGTTGGAATGCTTGGGTCGATACTTCGAAATGCTTCAGCGCAAAAGCGAGCGGCGTTTGTTATCGGCTCGCCCGTCGAAGTAACGTCCCGTGTAAACGCCTGACTGGTCGTTCCATCCCAAAGATCAGCGATGTTACGCATCCATAGCCGCAACCCGTATGAGCGGACTTGTCCGGGTCTTCCTTTCGGGAGATTCGCGCTCTTGCTTGTGGCTGCAATTTCCAATCCTTCGATCACTGAACGCAGCGTTGGAACATCCATAACCACGCATGGGACGCCAATTTCCAGATGCTTCAAAGACACCGCCAGAGAGGGCTCGCTTGGTGCGGCCAATGAACCAGAAATAGCATGTTGCGCATCACTGTCAGCGAGCCTGTCGAGTTCCGACTGTGCTTTCCATGACAACTGGTCAAGTGAAGATTTCAGCCGATTGGCTTGTTTCGCTATGTCCTTCAACTCTCGCGCTACGTCGCTGTTTCGAGGAAGGTTCTCAAACTTCGCAGTTTCCCAGCGGTACATAGCGGCGCTATGTTCAAGTTTTTCCGCGAAAACCCCGATGTTCGCAGGGGCGAGCTCCCCAACTTCACAAAGGTATTGGACGGCGTTGTCGTCGTATGTGTCTTTATAGAACCTTGGGGGAACTACTTGATTGTCGGGTGCGATAAGTATGGGACTGCCTTTTTGATCGTGTTCGAATCTAATAGGGTTCCGATTCTTCAAGTATGGGTTTTCCTTTTACCGATTAAGGTACGCATCGGGCAGGGTATACCCCGGGTAGGGATGAAACCGAGCAACTAATTGGTGAGGAATAATATTTGACTATTCCGAGAAGTTGAGTTGGGGTGTCGCGATAAACGCTGTCGCGGCACCGTAATGTATCGAGCACATCAAGGTCTGAGGCAGCATAAATAAAAAATTGGTATTGAGGTTTGCATGCCCGTTTTTCTTCACGGCTTAGCGTTGCAGTTTTATCGGGGCATTGGGCCGGAAATGCAGTTGATTGCCCCCTTCGGCGACATGAACATTTTCGTTGGTGCCAACAACGCAGGTAAATCAACAGTTCTGAACTTCATTTCTGGGCATTTACTCTCTCGTGACAATTCCGGGCGTTACATTACCAGTCTTTCCCAAGTTGAAGGGTATAGAGGTCAAAGCAGCGGAAATTTATCTTTTGCCTTCGGAAGCCCAAAGGAAGAAGTTCTTAGGGCAGCGGTTGAGGCGTTGGCAAAAAGAGGCCTAGACGCTATTGACCAACAACACTGCGTTAACACGGCAAGGCAACTGGTCAGTGCGTTAGCAGTACACGGCCTCGTTTGGTCTATTCCTCCCTCGCCTTCGCACAATCAAATGTTACCCCTTAAATCGAATGTTCCCGAGCACGCTTATAAGAAAGTTGCAGACCATTGGCTGGATCTAACAGCTAGAGCGTTGACCGGGGGCGCACGCCGCGGGCGCAGTGACTATGCGAAGTCGATGGTTCAGTTCTTTTGTAGTAATGTGAAAACGCCGTCAGCTCCTGTCAGTTTGATTCCCGCCAAGAGAGAACTTGGCCCCAAAACAGATGCATTTGAGGGCTTCGGTGGCAAAGGTTTGATTAACCGGCTGGCTGAGCTTCAAAACCCTAGCTTCGAGAAACTTGAAGACAAAAAACGATTTGAGCAAATCAACGTGTTTCTGCGAGATGTGACAGGCAAGCCTGACGCAGAAATCGAAATCCCACACGACAAAGAACACGTTCACGTCCACATGGACGACAAAATCCTGCCCTTGTCCTCTTTGGGTACCGGCATTCACGAAGTCGTCTTGATCGCATCCTACTGCACGCTTCAAGAGAACGCGATTGTCTGTATCGAAGAACCGGAAATACACCTGCATCCGCTGCTTCAAAGGAAACTCATCGCCTACCTGCGCAAGAACACCAAGAACCAGTACTTCATAGCCACCCACTCGGCGGCGTTCATTGATAGCGCGGATGCGTCGGTATTCCACGTTACCAACGACGGGAACCAAACAAGAGTGCGCAACATTAGCCTCAAAAAGGAGAGGCGACAGTTGTGCAACGACCTTGGTTACAAGGCGTCCGATATTGTCCAGGCAAACGCCGTGATTTGGGTGGAGGGGCCGTCTGACCGTATCTATCTGCGCCACTGGATAAGTGCCGTCGATAGCTCTTTGAAGGAAGGCACGCACTACTCAATCATGTTCTACGGCGGTCGCCTTCTAAGCCACCTGAGTGCTGAGGAAGAAGACGTTGAGGGGTTGATTGATCTGCGGGCATTGAACCGGCACAGCGCCGTCGTGATTGACAGTGATCTTGCCAGCTCTGCCGGGAAAATCCGAGAAACCAAACAGCGCGTCGTTGACGAATTTGCTGACGCGGAAGGCTTGGCTTGGGTGACGGAGGGGCGCGAGATTGAGAACTACGTCGACCACGACGTCTTGCAGTCGGCCGTCCAGAAGGTCCGCCCAACCAGATATTCGAAACCCCATCGGGGAGGAAAATATGACCATGCACTGCATTTCATCAGGAAGCGCACTAAAGGCGAAGCGGATAAAAAGGACGGCGAGTTAGTTTTCAAGGACGTGGACAAAGTGAAGGTCGCCCGCCTGGTGTGCGAAGCACCTGCAAATCTGGAAGTGTTAGACTTGGCAGAACGCGTTGAGGCTCTGGTAGATTTCATAAGAACGGCAAACTGAGCCAAGCCCTACTTTTCTCAGTCCGTGAGTTCGCTTTCGTCACCGTGGATTTCCCTACCCGGGGTATACCCGGCCCCGCCTATACCCCGGGTAGGGAGAAAATCGCTATGTAACGTATCGTATACGTAGACGCCCTACGTAATGTAGCCCGCCTATGTATACGTTTAGGGGGTGGTCGCGCTGAGCGCCTTACCTAACTAGACGCAGCCCATGGTTCGGTTCCTGCGCGCCTACGATTGTATTGAGCCGTGCGGCGTTTTCTTCCGCCGCCTGCCGCACCGGATCATCGGCCAGATGCGCATATCGCATCGTGGTCTGAATCTGGCTGTGGCCCAGCAACCGCCCGACCATCTGAATGGGCATTCCCGACGATACCGCATTTGATGCATAGGTGTGGCGTAGGTCGTGAATGCGGACATCATGCAGACCAGCCCGTTCACGTATACGACGCCATGGCTTTTGCAGGTCGGTGGCGTAGTGGCCGGAGATAGCCCCGGCGATGACATAAGGGTTGTCAGGAAGCCGTGGCAGGGCGCTCAGAACCGCCCGGGCCGCTTGGGGCAGGGGAATGCGCCGCGCACCCGTCTTGGTGTCAGGAAGCTCCATTCCTGCGTCTGTGATGAAGGACCATTGCAGGGTTTGGATTTCACCGAGGCGGCACCCGGTCAGGATCAGCAACCGGAAGGCGGCGACAACAAAGGGCGACTCCGATCCATCGCGTTCCGCTTCTGCCAAGACCTGTCCGAGCCGTTGCAGCTCGTTTTGGCTCAGAAACCGTTCCCGTTTCTCTTCGCTGTATTTTGGGACATGGCGACAGGGGTTTGATCCGTCAGGCCGCAAGCCCCAAATTTCCGCGAGATTGAACATCTTGGACAACACGCCCAATGTCCGGTTGGCTTGATAGGGTTTGTCCCGAAACTTGTGGTGCAGTTCGGCTATGTCTTTTCGCTCTACATCGACCACTTTGAAGCTGCCGATGGCCGGAACGATGAATAGATCAATCGCCCTGCGATACTCCCCTTGGGTGGACGGCTTGCAGCGTTCCTTGACGTGGGTGTCAAAGAACCGCTCACACAAGGCCGCGACCGTGGGCGCGCGGCGATGCTGGGCAATCTCTTCGGCAGGGTTCTCACCCTTAGCCACTCGCCCCATGAGTTCCTTTGCCAGCTTTCGCGCCTCGTCCACGGTGATCTTGCCATGTCGTCCGATGGAAACGCGCCGTGTCCTTCCGCCTTTGCGATACTGAGCTTGATAGGTCTTGGCCCCGGAGGGCATGACGCGGACACCAAACCCGGCAATCTGGCTGTCCCATACGAAGTAGTCTTTCGCCTCAACCGGTAAGGCTTCTACGGCGCGTTTGGTCAGCTTGGGCATCCCTCATCCTTTCTCTGTCATCGCCCCGTGGAAGCATTGTGGAAGCAACTGGAAGCGGTTTATGGCGTATGAGGTAGGAACGGAGCGTGCCGGTCGTCAATAATAAAACAGGGATTACAATAAGATAGGGTAGATCAGCGTTTTCCGGCGTAGTTGGTGCAGGTGGGCGTAAGCTATCTCATAACCTGAAGGTCGCAGGTTCAAATCCTGCTCCCGCAACCAGCGTCAGAAAATCTCAACACAGCCCGTTCAGATTACAATTGATCCACTGGATCAATTGCTTAACGTCTTCACCTCGTCAGGCTCATAACCTGAAGGTCGCAGGTTCAAATCCTGCTCCCGCAACCAGCGTCAGAAAATCTCAACACAGCGGATAACTCGGATTTTGCAGCTCGTGTGAAAAACGGACCGGCTAGTTGCGCATCTGATTTCCGCATCTTGTCTGCGCAGTTGGCTTGAACCACTTCGCTATTCCCCAAAGAATTTAGAGCACGACCTTTTTACTATGTTGCATGACACACAATCGAAAATGAGCATCAGGATCTTCGCAACGTTAGATTGCTTGGCTGAACGGCTATATACTGGAGCCCTGCAAATTTTGAAGTTGCCTCAAACTCCGGCAATCAAAATCGCCTGAGTACGTCGCGACGGATGTTCTAGAGTTTAGTGCCAAAAGACAAATTTTTTCTATGGCATCGGTCGACCGTATTTACTATCACGCGATGGATCGCCGATTATTTGAAGCACTATTGAGGGTGTTGTTGTTTAACAGCCATATTTGAATGGGTAGAGATCGAAAACCGCCGGGGTTAATTCTTCAAAAAGAGATCAAGACTCCATCTAGTTCTATTCCAAAAACCTTTTATTTCCAAAGCTTTAAAAAATCCAGAGATGCCGAAAGATAGTTCAAACCGAAAAATTATGGTGGCGTGTCCTTGCTTAAACGAAGCCCATCGGGTGCAAGAGGCCATCTCCTCTTTGCTTGGCGACAAAGGCGCAGTGGATTATGACATCCTTTTGCTTGATGGGGGCAGTACGGATGGCACGCAAGAAAAGGTACGTGCAGCCTTCGGGGATCGGGTCGAAATCGTACATAATCCCTACCGTTTACAAGCCCATGCCGTGAACATGGCCGCCGGGATCGCAATTGAACGCGGAGCCGAATTTCTAGTGAGGGCTGACCTCCACGCCAAGTACCCCTGCGACTTCATTTCAAAACTATGTGCTACAGCGCATCGGACGGAAGCCAGTAGCGTGGTTGTGTCGATGCGAACGCAAGGTGGAAACAGGGTTCAGAACGCTGCCAAGTTGCTATTCTCTACATGGCTCGGCAATGGAGGTTCGCCCCACCGTACTGAAGGATACAGAGGTTGGGTCGCGCACGGGCACCATGCTCTTTTCAGAGTCGAAGAATTTGCCCGGGTCGGTGGCTATGATCCCGAATTTGCGGCCAATGAAGATGCCGAATTTGATTTGCGCCTTGTCCGAGCGAATGGGCGGATTTTCCTCGAGAGCGACGCAGCTATCGATTATTTTCCGCGCCCCACTTTGCGAAGCACTTTCAAGCAGTTCTTCCGCAATGGGCGATACCGCGTCTGGACAGCAGTTAAGCACAGGGAAAAACTGGGAAAACGGCAGTTGTTGCCTATGGCCATTGCACCGATCCTGATACTCTTCGCCTTGCTTGCTTTGGTCGTGCCTTGGGCGCTGGTAATTCCGATCAGCTACCTCTCGCTTGTCTTCTACCTGGCGTGGAGCGGCGCTCAGAAGGAAACACCCGTTGCACCTTTTTCGGTTTGGGGGCTGGCGGCAATTCTGGCAATTGTAACTCACATTGGGTTTAGTGTCGGTGCGCTGCGCGGCCTACATGACTTGTACCGGGCCGACCGCGCAAAAGCCAAGCGCTTGCAGCAGCGGCAGCACCTCGATTTGAGAGTGGTATTGAAATGACGGCCAACCTTTTTCTTGTAGCAGCGCCAAGATCTGGATCGACCCAATTGTCTGCCTGGATGTCTTCCCACCCGGACGTGGATCTGCCACCCATTAAAGAGCCCAATTACTTTTCTCAGCACGAGTTTCCAGCCGACTACGTCGCCAAGCATCATCTGAACGATGTGGACCCCGCCCGCTACGTGGCACAGAGATCCAGCAAGGTGATGCAGTTTGCGATTTTCCGAGAGCCCCAGCACTATGATTACTTGTTTAAAGGGATGACTGCCCATTGGCGCATGGACGCCTCAACGACTTATCTGCATTGCCCGGAAGCTGCCCGGAAAATTCACGACCACTCTCCCGACGCTAAGGTCATTCTGCTGACCCGGAATCCGATCGCGCGTGCGTTGTCGCATTACCGCCTGGCTACGCGCACCGGCCGCACTACACGGTCTCTGCGCGAGGAAATCGAAGCTGAAGCCAGCGGGGAAACGCCGCTGCCGGGCCGTTTTCTTTTACGCCAAAGCCGTTACGATGACGCCGTTGCCCGGTATCGTGATGTCTTTGATCAGGAGAATCTGCTGGAAATCGCTTTTGAGGATTTAGTCGCGGATGTGGACGCCACGTTGGCGCGGGTCGCTGTCTTTCTGGATATTGACCCCGGAAAATTCGACACAACCGTCGACAGCCAGAACGCAGGCGACGCGCCGCGGTTCAAGGCTCTGAACGCCTTCCTGATGACCTCGGGCATAAAGACCCATCTGCGTCAATTGCTGCCCATCAGTTTGAAGCGCAAATTGAAAGCGGTGTATTTTAAACCCAATACCGAACACTTCAGCGACGCGGACAAGGCGTTGCTGCGCCAGTATCTGGAGTAGGGCCAAGCCCTTCAACGCCGTAATACGGGCTTCGGGCGGGTGCCCGGATCACCGCCATCCAGTTCAAGTCTGCTCGTACACGGAGAGCAGGCGATCCAGATGACGCTCCATCGTCAGCGGATCGCTCCAGTAGCGATCATAGGCTGTTTGCCCCAACCGGGCGGCGTATTCAGCCGAGGACAGGCGGGCAAGAGCGTCCTGAAACCCGCCTTTTTCATCCAGCGAGCGGATGTGCAGACCGGTTTCCTCATGTGCGACGCTCTCGCGCGACGCGCACCAGTCACCGCAAATCACAGGGATACCAAGCGCTTGCGCCTCGATCGGGACCAGCGGTTGGCATTCATACCATTTGCTGGGGAAAACTAGCGCCCGGGCACGGTGCAGATGCTCCATGACTTCATTGGGATTTTGCCAACCCAGAATGGTTGCCGAGGGGTTAGCCGCTTCGATGGCGCCGCGCAGCGGCCCGTCGCCGACAAACACCGCCGGAATGCCTGCGTCGCGAGCTGCCAGTGCAAACTCCAAGGCCCCCTTGGTTTCCACAAGCCTGCCGACAAAGTAGAAATCTTTGTTTTCGGCCACCTGAACCGGCGCACGCTTTTGGCTTACAGCAGGGTTGGCGACCTGTCGAAAGGCGGTTGAAGCTGGGAAATAGGGCTGCATGACCTCTTTCTGCAGCTCGCTGATGTAGATTATGTTCTTGACCCGGGCCGGTAGGCCGCCACGACCCTTTTGCACCGCCTGCCTAAGCACCCTGTAGGCTTTATGGGCCGGATGCCGGACATCGCAGTTCGTGGTCAGGCACCCGGAGCCCAGGGCCGGGCTGCGGCAAATCTCATTGGACTGATAATCGTAGAACCCACCGTTTGGACAGGCAAAGAAATACTCGTGAATCGTGAAGACGTGCCGAACGTCCGGAGCTGTCACAACTGGCCCAATGGCGCTTGACAGGCTTTTGGTCCAGCCATGTACGTGCACAACAGTTGTACTCAGATCGTCGGTGTCACGAATAACCCGATCGAGTTCGCGCGCTGCAGCCTTATTCCAAAGCCCGGTTGCTGCCGCGCGGAGTTTGGAGCTGTCTGATCCGATGTCCTGCACGCCTAGGCAGGTGACGCTGATCCCGGCCTGTTCAAGACGGAGATCCACAGGGGCTACCCCGCAGAAAAAAACTACTTCCTTGCCCGCTTCTCTTAGCGCCAAGGCGCTCTCGATGCATACTTTTTCAAGCCCGCCGCGGATGTCACCGTAGTCCATTACCAGGACGACACGCTTGGTACGGTCTGACATTTTTTCAACCCTTCATCGGAAGTTGTGGGGGCGGAAGTGCAAAACCCAATAGGCTTGGGTCGATTCCAATCCTGCGCCGGCACAGTACCCAAGCATGGACATTCCAGGAAATCGTAGTCAAGGCCACAGTCCAAGCCGCGCCCAGCGTGCCAAAGACCCAGACCACTGGGATCAATACTGCTAAGCCGATGGCATTCCAGATCAGTGAAAGACGTGCAAAGGGTTTTTCCTGCCCAGCCATCTGCATCAGGATTCCGTTGAGTCCTCCCGCAGCGCTGACGGCAAATCCCAAAGAAAGAACCAGAAGTTCAGGCTTGGCAACGGCGTAGTCCGGACCAAACAGGCTTAAAGCCGCTCCGCCAAAGGTCCAGAAAGCTACCAGACCCAAAGCGGCAAACCCCCCGGCTGCGGCCGAGACGGACTGACAGATCTTGCGCACTGTCTCATGTTCGCCCTCAGAATAGGCGCGCGAAATTAGGGGTGTAGCGGCAAGGTTGGCAGCCAAAAGCAACAGGGTCATCAATTGAGCCGTCTTGAGCGCCGCGAAAAATGGCGCTGTTTGTTCCGGGGACATGACCACGCCGATTGCAACCACGGCTAGGTTGGGGCCCGAAATGATCACCACCGAGGCCAGCCAAAAGCTCTTGGTCATGCCCCACCACTCTCGCTTCTGCGATGGGTGACGGTCTTTGAAAACCTCAGTGTATTTTGTGGCTGCATCAAAACGAGCCTGCACAATTAGCCAAAACACCAGTGACCCGGTACAGAGCAGAATGGCCCATGCGGGCTCGAGCGGGGGCAAGACACCCAGTATAATCAGACCCGTCACGCTGATTACGCTGAGCCGCCATAAAATGTCTCGGGGCGCAAGCGCGCCAACGACCTTGTTTTGCGCTCTCAACACACTCGATTGGAACTCGGCAAAGGCAATGGGCAGGATCAAGAGCGCCGCCGCAAGCATTGACAGGCTATCCTCAGTCGTCATGCCATAGGCTGCTAAGGCTAGGGAAAGTAAAAGACCGGCCCCCAAAACATTGCGCACCCCATAGGAAATTGCCGCTTTGCGCACAGATTCTTGCCCTGGACTGGTGTTGGCGGGTAACGTGCGCAGAACGAGTTGGTTCTGTCCCATGAGCGCAATTTGTCCGAGAGTCAAAGCTGCGGAAAAACCAAACGCGAAGATGCCGTACCCTTCAACATCCATGGCGCGTGCCAAGGCGATCAGCATAAGATAATTCAAAGGCGCACTGGCCAGCTTGATGAGCAGAGCGAAGAATGTGACTCTGAAGAGATTGCTGTGCAAATTCATGTTTTTATTGTTAAATTTCCCAATCAAGCCTGCTAAGATCATTTGAAAAAACGATAAACAGGATCAACAACGAGGCTTAGATTTTGGTTCTGTGAGCAGGTGCCTGCCATTTTTCAGGTTTGTCTCAATGTTTTGAAAGTTGTTCAGTAGGCTATGCGGATGGCAAATCTGCTACGGCTTCTACTTAACATTCGCATCAAAGTACAGGCTACCGAGAGCCCAATTCTTGGGCAAAGCGCACTGTAAGTCTCGCAGTTGCATAGGTGGGGTCAAGTTGTTGTTTTTAGTTCATTTCTTTATAAGTTGTGAGTGTCAATCACTCCTGAAGAAGAGCTATGCTCAACCAGTTTAAACGGTGATAATGCATATCCCGTGCAGAGTAGCATTCTCGTCAGAAAAGACAGTGAAATGACCATAGTTTCGCCTCGCAACATTGAGTATTATTCAACTTCGCCGTTACGGTATTTTTGTCTGTCACCACAATGGTGATATTGAATTGAATTATTCTTGACAGTGTGATTTTGATTAAGGTGTATTTTTTAAACCTTGGAATAGATTTTTTGGGTATACCTATTTTAAATTCACTATTGCGTTTCTAACTCAAATGCGGGATTTGTGGCGATACAAATATCGGTTTTTTTTCTTTTGGCGCGTTGTTTCCAGCGCTAATTTATACGGATATCGGAATATACCCTTGGCCCTTCGGTGCAAAGTGTTGTCATAAGAGTTGTTCCGCAATACTTCATTTATGAGCCTTTTGTTTGGTATTTGTCTGCATGTTGAAATAATCTATGGAATGAAGTCGCAATCGACCCCCAGAAACCGGCCGGTTTTTGGGCATCTCGGCAAGGCGATCCTTTCCTATTCTGATTGGGGGTTGTGCAATTATTTTATTAATATAATCCTAGGCCAGCTTGGACCTAATAACGACACCCAGAATATTAATTGAGAAAAAGCTGTCTGAAGCTGCGGGGCCGCGATTTAGCGTCTTCAAAGGGGTGTTTTTTTGCTGTTTGGCTTCGCTTCAATTGCGGGGCATAATGTCCGTAATGATCCACATCCCGGAAATAGGAGCATACTCCTGGGGCTATTCATAGTCATGGTTCTGACTCTGTTTGCCTTTTTGAATCCAGTAAACTCCGCACGGTGGCGTTTGTGTCGCGAAAGCTTTGGGCAAATAAACCTGAACTCTCTGCAACGATCCCGTACTTTGCTTCTGTTGTTATCGCTGGGAGTGTGTTGTTCATCGCCCGTGGATCGCTCCAAAGTGTAGCAGAGTTCATCCGGCAAATCATGCCGACCGTACTGCTTTGTCGTAAAAGGACTCCAAGGAGCTATGTGCCTAGCAAAGTTGTCTAAGCTGCGGCCGCCGTCGTCGCAACAAAGACCGCAAGCAAAGCTGACTTCACATTCGGATTGATTCGTTTCTAACGCTAATGCACCCAATTTACGTTATTGGAGGGCGCTACAGCTTCCGTCCAACCGTCTCATGCAATCAGAAGATGTTTTAGGTGCTTCCGCCGCAGAATCGGCCACCACCCTTCACCGATACTTTGACCTTCGAGCCTGTCCTGACTCTCATCATCATAGGTGAGTGTCACATCGAATGTGCCATTGATACCACTAAGGCCAGCAACATCCGCACCACGTGTCGAAGCGCCACCATAGGTGAAGATATTTGTTGTCGCTTCCGAGCCGATCTCGACCTGAGCTCCCCAGATCTCGACATCGATCTCCGCACTTGAATTTTCGCTGAGGACAAAGACCCGATCCTGCGCATTCGGCAGAGTTTCTGTATAAGTAAACCGCTGCCAGACCGTTGTAACATTGATAGTTTTTGCGTTTCCATCGGATTGACCGAAACGCATCTCCACAGGTGCGCTGGCCCGTAACCAGATACTGACGGTTGATGTGCCCGTGAAACCTTCGTCTTTTGCTATGAGGCCACCTCGCAAACTGTCCGGCCCGCCGGTCGTGTCAGCACAATTCCAACCCATCCCCGTGTTGCTGCCATCCGGTGCGGCCAGGCCGGTAGAAAAGTTGGGCTTGGACCAATGGCCAAACCAGCCCTGACTGTTGAAGTCGTTCGAAAAGCTTAGAAGGTTTGTGGCTTCGGGTTCGAACAAGACGCCGCGAAATACACCGGATCCCAAAACGTGATCGCGTCGAAGTACATCGACGGCAGCCGTTTCAATCTCGCCTGATTCACCTACCCGTATGCCAGATGTCGCACGTGAAAAATTCAAGATTGACCCCAACTCAATGGGTGCGCCGGATCTACGATAAACCTGTCTCGCGAAGTCGAGCGATAAAACGGCCTTCGCTTTCCGGCGGTTTTGTCTGGAAGTAACGGAACAATCTCGCGTCAGTTTCATGACAGCACCATCGAATGAATGCCTGACGCCGTGGTTCCTGTTGCATGCACACGTTTGGCACCAACCGGCAGGATTGAAAAATCATCTACTTCAACGGAGCGTTTTTCACCCCGTACAGTGGTGATGACCAATGTACCGCCCGTTTCAACGTATAGGCTAATGGCAACTTTTGGCAGATCGTTAGTGTCAGACGGTGTGACAGGCAATATATCCTGTGCAGGACCAGAAAGACTGGAAACACGGTTGGTGAATGGACTCTTATTCATAGCCAAAGCCTCGTTCTGTGTGTCAGGCTTGCGATTAATGACTCGTGGATTTTAAGGATAGGAAACCTCAGGGTACGTTGCCCCCAATCGCGCACGCGCATTTTGGCGAGGAGGCTAAAAACGAATTTTGATTACGTATAGTATCTGGTGTTTGTTGGGTGCAGCGCCGACTGACGACTAGGAAAACAGCGGCAAAACTGTTCCGGACACTGAGCAGTTTGGGCTTTTTGGGGGATACGGGAACATCTAATTTAGTTACTGTCCGGTCGTTCGCGTGATGCAAGCTCCCAAACAAGTGGGACAACATGAGCAGACGCTTCGGTTTGACTAAGGAACTGATGTCGGTTTTTTGGAGATACTTGCCTAAGATCCATGGCAGTTACTAAATACGAACCACGCGCAAACACCAGCAGATTCAGCGCGACGTAGACAAGTGCGCGAAATATTCGATTCCTGTAGCGCATTGTTGTCAGAACCAAAGAGGGCGGCCAGTGAAGGACGACACTGGCCGGCCAGCTTAGAAAGAGCGGGCTGTCCTTTATCCTAGTAAAAGGTCTACGAGGTCGCTGGGTGCTTGTAACATCAGATCGTCCAGTGGTTTGTAATAAAGACTAACCCAATTTCAAAAAACTCAAGCCGTTCCAGTCTGGCTAATATTCAGATCGAACCAGTGGGTAGTCTCATCTCGGCTGGCACTGGACCAACTCGAGTGTTCCCTTACCCTTCAATTCCACTAATCCCATCGACTTGCCGCGAATACTGCCTTGGTTCAGGCGCCAAACCGGGGCGCTGACAAGGACGTTAGAGGGTTCAGCTTCAGCAACAATTCTCGATGCGACATTCACCGTATCGCCCCAGAGGTCGAACACAAATTGCTTACGACCGATGACGCCAGCGACCACAGGCCCGATGTGAATTCCAACGCGCAGATCCCAAGAAGCTTCAAGGTTTTTGACTGCCGAAATCATCTCGAACCCTGCGTGTACACTCGCGTCAGCCGGGTTATCAACATGTTGCAATAACCCTGCGGTCGCCATGTATGCATCCCCTATAGTCTTGATTTTCTCTAGCCCATGGCGCGCAGTGATTTGCTCGCAGGTATTCACCAATTCCTGCAAATGAGTCACCACCTCTTCCGGCGCATGCTTGTCACAATACTGGGTAAACCCGACCACGTCGCAAAATAAAACCACCACATCTTCGAAACGTCGTGGTCGCACCGTGTTGGTCGATTTCAATTCGTGAACGACAGCGTTTGGAAGCGTCGCGTGAAGCAATTCGTCCACGCGATTTTTCTCAATCTCAATCTGGCGAAGATACGTTTCCTGCTGATCCCTAAGCCGCTTTTTCTCTAGGCTGGCGGAAATTCTGGCGCGCAGAAGTGCCGCGTTGAAGGGTTTGGGCAAGTGGTCTTCTGCGCCAAGCTCAATGCAACGAACCACACTTTCGACTTCGTCAACCGCCGAGATCATGATGACAGGTATGTCCCGCAACACCATGTCCGACTTCATGCATTCCAGTGCTTCGAACCCATTCATGCCCGGCATCATGATGTCCAGAAGGACTAAATCGAATGAAGTCTGAGCTAGTTTCTCCAGCGCGTCGCGCCCGTCGCAGGCTTCGACCAGGTTAGAATACCCTTCGCGCTTCAGGCGTCGCGACAATGTGTACCGATTGTCCTCATTGTCGTCGACAACGAGAATCGCTGGATCGTCTAAGTTCATGTCACGGACCCGCTGGTCAGGATCGAGCTTATCTTCTGGTGGAGTAGGTCGAAATCGATTGGCTTCGATACATAATCGTCGCAGCCAGCCTCTAATGCCCGGTCCCGGTCACCGGCCATTGCAAAAGCGGAAAGAGCTATAACTGGAATGTTCCCAGTGTCTGGTGCAGCTTTCAACCGTCGCGTCGCCTCCCAACCGTCCAGAACCGGGAGGTTTAAGTCCATCAGGACGAGGGCAGGTGTTTCGACGCGCGCCATCTCAATTCCGGCGGCACCGTCTGTGGCGACCAATACCTCATACCCTTTCTTACTCAATCGCCGCTTAAGCATGAAAATATTGTCGTCGTTGTCTTCGACATAGAGAATTTTGGTCATTGCCTAACTACCTCACCAGTCATCCGCTTTACGAAACCGCCGACTTCCTCCAGCAGCGTGTCACAACTTGTTGAGCTTTTTTCGAGAATGCTTTCGACGCCATTGGTCAGACGCTGACGATCTTCTTTCGTCAGGTCCGCAGCCGTTATAACGATCACCGGGGTGTTCTTGCATTTGGTAGTTTTGCGAAGCGCTTCCAGAAATTCGAAGCCGTCCATTTCCGGCATCATCAAATCCAGTAAGATCAGGTCCGGTGTTTGTTCTTTGATCAAACTCAGTGCAATGCGCCCATTCTCTCCTTCGGTTACTCGCCACCCTTCGTTCACCAGGCAACCGCGCAACCATGCACGTGTCGGCTCATCATCTTCCACGAGAAGGACTAGCGGCGCCCCTTCTTTGGGTCGGAAACGGTTCAGGGTTTCCCTGAGTTTTTCCCGGTCCAGCGGCTTGACCAAATATTCTGAGGCGCCAAGCCCATACCCTTTGCGCGCTTCGTCAAGCATTGTCAGCATGATAACAGGTATATCGGCCAAAGTTTCGTCTGCCTTGAGTTCGGCAAGGACGTCCCAGCCGTTTGGTGGAGGCATCAAAACATCAAGTGTGATTACACACGGCCGAATTTTGCGCGCCAGGTTCAGAGCTTCCTTGCCATCAGCGGCGGTAACAACATCGAAACCTTCCTTGGCCAGGAAAACGCGCATCAACTCGCGTGTGGTGTCGTCGTCATCGACAACAAGGATTGTGCCTGAATATGCACCTAGCTGATCCGTCAAGGATGGCTTGAAATCTCTGCCAGCGGTGTAGGGAGCGGATGGACCTTCGACCCGGAACGGCAACTTGACTGTGAATGTTGTGCCTTTGCCAACCACGCTTTCAACGGTAATATCGCCCCCCATCATTTGGCACAGCCGCCTGCTGATTGAGAGCCCAAGACCTGTGCCGCCGTATTTGCGAGTTGTTGAACTGTCCGCCTGAGAAAAATCTTCGAACAATTTTCCGATCTGCTCTTGCGTCAGCCCAATACCAGTGTCGGACACATCCAGAACCAGCCACGGTCGGTCGTCAATCTTAGACTTGGCCGCGCGGACGGTAATTTTGCCGTTCTCAGTGAATTTACAGGCATTGCTCAGCAAGTTCAGGATGACCTGCCGAACCCGCGTCATGTCGGCGAACATCAACTCCGACTCATCCGGGCAGAGGGCTTCCAACACGTTGCCGTTCTTTTCTGCTATACCCATCGTCGTCGCGACTGTGTCTTGCAGCATCGCTACAATGTCGAATTCCTCGAGGTTAAGATCAAGTTTTCCTGCTTCGATTTTCGAAAGATCAAGGATCTCATTGATTAATTCCAAAAGATGCTTTCCCGCTCGTGAAATCCTCTGCAACGGCTCGATGAAATCGCCTTGCCCCAAATCTACTGCATCTTCTTCCAGCATTTCAGTGATACCGATCACAGCATTCAGGGGCGTTCGCAGTTCATGACTCATGTTAGCCAGAAACTGGCTCTTGGCTCGGTTCGCTTCTTCAGCATCCCGCTCGCGCTGCTTAAGGTCAGTGATATCAGTGTACACGGCAACAGTGCCGCCGTCGCTTGTCTTGCGCTCGTTTATCATGATCCAACGGCCGTCACGCCGTTGCTGCACAAGTGCTTCTTTTGGGTTTCTGTGCGAAGCGATGCGCTCTTCGACCCACTCGTCAATCCTGTCCTGCGCACTGACGATCAATCCGACTTTGGCCGAACTGCGAATAATCGTCTCGAACGACATTCCCGGCTCTATAGTGACTTCAATTTCTGGATATAGCAGTTCCTTGTATCGATTATTGCAAAGAACCAGTTTCTCGTTGGCGTCATAGAACGCGAACCCGTCCGAAGAGTTTTCAATCGCGTCAACCAACCTTCGACGCGCCACTTCAATTTCACGCAGGTTGTTTTCCTCGATTTCAATTGCCGTATCCCGGAATACGGATAGAGCCTCGGCCATTCGGGCGATTTCGTCATTACCTGTGGTGGCTGGCAGTGGTGCGCGTAAATTCCCACCTGCAATCGCCAGCATGCTGTCGCTCAATCCGGTGAGCCGCGCGATCAAGTTACGCCCAACATAGAGCCATACGATTAGGGTTGAACTGATCAAACTCAGCACCACGACAGCGATCATGACATATGTGCTAACCTGCTGAACCGAGCCAGCCTCAGCATTCGCACTGGCAATATCGTCTCTTGCATGCGCAAGCAGGTCATCCACTGCCTGCGTCAATTGTTGGGACAGGGCGGCATTTTGGGCAATCAAAGCCTCTCCCCTGACAATCAGGTCAAGTTCTTCGGCACGCGCTTGCAAAACGCTTTTGTCGCCGAATGCGAGCTGTTCTAGTTCCTTGATACGAGGCAGCAAAAAACGGCGCTGAAAAGCTGGCAATTCGCCAGACAGCCTGTTGAGCGCCTCCAATGACTTTTCCAAAGGGAATGCAATCAAGTCCACATCTGCACGGGAAGGGGCCGATGCCGCCAGGATCAGATTGTCGTTGATCGCGGATACTTCCACTTGGAACTTTTGCAGCGGCAAGGCTGCGGCAACACTGCGCGTCAACTCATTCATTGCCGCCTCGCGCTCGTCTGCGGTCAAGTCAGGATTATCGATGGCGCTTCGCAGTTGCGACAGCTTGGCGTCCATGACCGAAATGCCCGGAGTAAGCGCCCGCTGCGCCCCTTTGTTGGTGATCGAAAGCCGGGTGAGGATTTCGCTCTTTCGATCAGTCACTGCCAATCTGTCGCTCACCAGAATGTCGAGCGCCGAAAGGTTTTCTCCGAGGCGCGTGACTGCTGCCTCGATTTCTTCAAGGTCGGAAGCATCGGTTTCCCGGGTTTTCAACTCCGCAACCATTTTGTTTAGATTGTCTACGCCTGCGCTGATCGCCCCAGTCAGTTCAATACGCTGAGTATCGGTAGACACAGCCTGCAGCGCCGGTGCAGCCGCTACGATCCGGTCAGCTTCTCGGGAAAGCTCCAGGGATCCAAGTGCAGCCGGTACACGTTGCTGCGTGATATGATCCATGACATTTCCTATGGCCAGGAACGAATATACCGCAGCAGCAGCAGCAAGCACCGAAAAGGCGCTAATTCCAAAAAATGCAATGAGAAGTCGCCAACGGACCCCTAAGCCGTCAAACATGCGGGCAACCGAGCCGTCGGCCAATCACTTCAGTATATTCATTGCGTGGTAGCAAAATGTCATTACCCCCTAATTACATAGCGCTATTGCAATGGTACGTATTCCCCTCCTTTCCATGTGTACCAAGAGAACCCCGGGTCCGTGATGTCCCCATTTTCGTCGAACCGAAGCGTTCCCAAAACGGTATCGAACTCATTCTCTCTTAGAGAAGCGATTACTGTGTCCAGCTCGAGCGTTCCGGCTTTTTCCACCGCTTGAGCCCAAACTTCGACCGCAGCGTAAGCGTATAGCGTATACCCGTCAGGCTCGACGCCGCCGTCCCTGAACTCTTCTACCAGAGCAGAGTTTTTGGGATCGTAGCGAGGGTCTGGAAAGAAGGTGAACAGGGTTCCCTCACCGGCATCACCAGTAATCAGCCAATAATCCGAAGTTGACAGGGAGTCTCCCGATACGAATTGCAGGTCATCACCTTGGTCTCTGGCTTCACGTAGAATAAGGCCTGCTTCGGCAGGGTATCCGCCGACGAAAAGAATATCTGTTTCAGCTGCCCGGATGCGATCAACGAGGGGGGAATAGTCTACCTCTCCTGTCGCAAAACCTTCGAACATTACCTCGGTCAAGCCGAGTTCGTTGATACGTTTTTTGGTTTCCTCGGCCAGCCCTTGGCCGTACGCCCCACCATCGTGCAATATCGATATGCGTTTCTCTGGCCAATGTGTGGCCATGTAATCTCCGACCACCGCGCCTTGGCGGTCATCCCGACCGCAGATGCGAAATATCCCAGGCCCGCCCTCATCCGTTAGTTTAGTGTTTGTAGCAGAAGGCGAAATCATCAATATTCCCGCCTCGTCATAGATTTTGGACGCGGGTATCGACGCACCGGACGACCAATGGCCGACGACGAAGACCACATCATCACTCACAAATTTTTTGGCAACAGCGACAGCTTGATCCGGGTCCGCCGCATCGTCTCCAAGAACAAGCCGCACTTGTTCTCCCAATACCCCACCGTTTGCATTTATTTTTCGAAGCGCAAAGTCGGCACCTATTCGATACTGTTCGCCACCCCACGCATATTGCCCGGAAAGAGGAGCGCCTGATCCGATAAGGATTTCCGCCTTTGCGGAGCCCACAAAGGCCAGGGTCGACATACCTAGGACGGTGGCGAGAGTCTGAAACAATTGCATCCTGTCCCTCCCAATCCAGCTACCTTGGCACTCTGCCAGTGCCTATTGGTAGGCCAAGCCATTATACAGTTTTGTGGGCTTACCAACAACTAACCGGCGGGTGCCGGACTAACATGTACGTGAAATCAAAGAGCTATTGCCCAGAAACCTATTTCGGCGTGTGTGAACCCTGAATGTCTCAATCTTTAGAGAACGGCCGTTAACTCACGCTGCCGCGAAAGTTTGCTTCAAAGTTACGTTCGCTCAAACCGCCGGCATCTGTTGCGTTGCACAGTGTATACCGCCACCTAATTCACCCAACGGGTCCACCTTGAGCGCAACGATTTCGCGTCCGGGAAAATGGTGCGCGAGTGTTTCTTGTGCCAAGTGATCTGTTTCTGGATCGCCAAACTCCGCGACCATGACCGCGCCATTGCAAACATAGTAGTTGGCGTAAGACGCCACAAAGTCGATGCTCCTGACCCTGCGAGAATTGGGTTCGGGAATAACATCAACTGACAATCCTTCGGCAACCAATGTGTCGTGGGTATCCAGTGCGCCAACGTGAAAGGGATCATCCATGTCCGGTCGATCGGGTAGGTTCATCAAAACGCGCCCTTGCCCAGTGAACCGCGCCAGGCTGTCTATGTGATAATCTGTAATGTCCTGGTCCCACACACCCTCTGACCAGATCATACGTTTTGCGCCGTAGGCCTTTAACAAACGGGCCTCGATGTCGTCTCGGGACGCACCAGGGTTTCTGTTGTCATTCACCCAGCTACTTTCATGCGCCATGAGCAGACCGTGCCCTTCGTGCTCAACGCCACCGCCCTCACCGTACAACCCGGATGGTATTAATTCCAAACCAAGACGTTCTGCCACGCGGGCAGCGATTTGGTTGTCCCGTTTGCTGGCTTGTCGACCGCCCCACCCGTTGAACTGAATGTGGATGATAGCCAGTCGGCCTGCGTCATTGACGACGAAAATTGGGCCAGAATCCCGACACCACAAGTCGTCTGTGGGAATATCCCACAACTCCACTTTGCCCGATAGTTTGGCGCGCGCCGTTCTTTGATCTTCTGATGAGACAAGCATAGTGACCGGCTCAAACTCAACAATTGCATTGGCAATGTCGGCGATGGTTTGCTGCGTCACTTCAAGGAAAACAGGGTCACCGTAAACACTCGGGCTCACAGGCCATTGCATGAAGGTCCGCTTATGGCGCCCCTCTTCGGGCGGAACAAAGAACCCTTGTCCGGCTAACACTGCTGAACTTCTGAATAGGCCATACAGACCAATTGAACCACCACTGAGCAACACCTCCCGCCGCCTCATAATCTCAACTCTCAAATCGTTGATCGTTCTGACTGAAAGCTATCGAAGCAACTGGTTTTCGGAAACCCAATATGTTGGCACTTGTTTCAAGACACCGTGGGTAGCGGGTCTCCAAAACCTTGCGAAAAAAAAAGGTGAAAGCAGTTAGGTCATCGCCGCAATTTACTTGGAGTTTCAATGCCTCTTCGCGCTATTCGCCAAATTTAGGTCCGGTTCATTTCTAAGTGCCACTCGAAAGAACTAAAAAGCCTTTTGGGCGAAAACGGTGAATACAGGTGGCTCGGGCCTGTCCGCGCAAACACGCGTGGCCAAAGGTGGGCGTGTCGTCAAATGGAAAGACAAGATTGCCAGCATTGCACCCTCGGTGTTTCTCGCTTCGACGGCAGCTTTTCTATTTGGCGATGACGTCAACACAAACATCCGCAATTCCGGAACCCTCAGCGCCATTGCAACTGGCGGATCGACCGTTTTGGCGGCCGGTGTCGATGTGGAAGATGGTGCACTGAACGAGAAACTTGTAAACTCAGATACCATCACGGTGCGAACCACCGCCGAGGGCAAATCGCCCGGGCTTTCGGTGTCAGGGTCGCCGATGATATGACGGGCGACATCACGAACGCTGGCTCAGTTTCGGATTCAGCCGCAGACTTGAATACTGCGACGGCCGCGGGTTTCCAGATCAATGGCGACCTAACTGGCGCATTCTCCAACACCGCTAGCCTATCTGTCGCGGATTCTGCCTCGGGCACCAACCACGAAGACGTCATGGTAATGGGGATGGTTGTCATGGGCCACCTGCAGAGTTGATTCAGCAACAGCAGTTCTCTGTCGGTTATAGGCATCGGAGAGGACAAGCAGGCCTAATTGTAAGGCCTTTACGCCCACGACGGTATCACTAGGGATGTACAGAACAGCGGCCTCATCCGCAGTGAAGTGGTCAGCGAGACCTCGGCCGATGTCTACGGTATTCGCATCGACAATGGCTGGACGGCGCGTTCTCCAACAACGGAACAATCCAGATCGTTGAAACCATCGAAGTGGATGATCTGGACGCCTATGGTTTCAGTGTCCGGGACGGTGTCAGTCAGGGCGTTAGCAACAGTGGCACAATCACTATGCAGATCACCGCCGAAGATGAAGCTGAGGCGATCGGGCTGAGGCTGTCCAGTGAAGTCGACGCAAACGTCATAAACTCAGGCACCGTTTCGATTGTTACGCAAAGCACGGCCAATGACACACTTGGGTACGGGCGCTGGTACATTGAATTTGGTCAGGACAGACAAAGTCGGTGGCCTGATCCGGGGCAGGACCACGGCGTCAAACTGGACGCCAACGGCGGCAGTTCGGTGTTCCGGTTCGAAGACGCCTCGGTGGGGGTTGGGGTGTCAACCATCACGGCCTCGGATGCCCTTCTGCCTGGTATTTGCAGGGCGAAGGTGGTGAGGTGCCGGTTTACGCCAGTGTCGATGCGTCCGAAGTGCTGAACTCGGCTGATATGACGGCCTTCTACGGCAGCGCAGTCAACGGGTCTATGAACGCACTAAACTATGGCGGGCAGGCGCAGGTCACCCGCAATTCGACCACGGGTCGCGTTTCCGGCATGTCCTATGGTCCTTTCCGCCCCATGTGATGATCGACGCGGCACCGCGCCAGTTCGAAAACGTGCCCGGTATTGATACGGACGTCATTGTTTTCAATGGTAGCGTGGGGTATTCCGGGCAACTGGACAACAGTCTGGCCTTGGCCCTGGGCGTGTCCCGTTCGAACTGAGACACAGGCATCACGGATTTCGACACCGATGGCGTTTATCTGGATGCCTCTGTGTGTCGTCAAATCGGATTGTACACGCTTGAGGCCGGACTGGGTTTTGGTTGGTTGTCCGCCGACCGGTCCCGCGAAATCAGCGGCAGCGCCGACGCGGATGCTGAATATGTCAGTACGCTGGTAACGGTCTACCTGGGGGTCGAACGACCATTTGACATCAGCAACACGTTCTCGCTGATTGGCTTTGGCGACGTGCGCTATACCCGCAAAAAGGATGATGGCTATACGGAAACCGGCTCCTCGGCCAACGCAACGGTTGGGGGTAGCACTACCGAAGTGATCGAGGCCCGATTGGACGTCAATTTGGAAAGGGCGGCGAACAATGGCGGGGTTTTAGTTGGACAACTGTCGGGCGTGCGGCGGCGCGATCTGGAAGAATCCGATGTGTCCGTTACGGTGTTCTCAACCACTCAGAGCCTGTCCTTTGCTTCGAACGATTTCACTAGGGCCAGCGTGTTAGTCGGGTATGAACACGAGTTTGTTTCCAACATGCAGTTCGAGGCCAATGCTGAACACCAAATTGGCGATGGCGCACAGGGTCCAAATTTTCAGGCCGGTATCTGTTGGTCGTATTGATCGATATCGCGGAGGATTGACCTTAGGCTCCCGAGAATGGCGGTTTTCGACCGCCATTCTTAAAAATTTATTAGAAGCTATCTATTGATCGGGTGGTTTGCGAATGCAGGGAACTACGGCTTCCTGTCCTCTTGGAAAGACCGCAGGCGTCCAGCAATGCCTGCGAGGGCAACGCACGTCACCCTCACCATTATTATTCAGGCGCATCAACGGCACTCATGACATTGTCATGATACGTTTAAACCTGCGCGGCGGCCTCAGGTGCAAGCGGCAGCAAAATGTCGTCCTACGCGCCTTTGACGACTTAGGCCAACAGGTTCTACTCATGCGTCGGCCAGTGCCTTGTGGCGCGGGACATAGGCATCGACGTTGACCGTCCGTCTGGGCTAATCCTCGAAATCGATGACATAACGCTCGACACCTTCCATTGCCCGCGCATTAATCCAGCACCACAGGTTTGCAACGTAGTAAACTCGCATGCCGGTTTTTCTTGGCTATTGAAATATCTGTTATAACCCCTCCTGCCAACTGAAGGGGGTATCATGAATTCACTAACAAGAATTACACGAGGGATAGGCGTTGCGTTCAAGGATGGTCGGGTGAAAGGCATTCTCGCCTTTACGGTCGGAATGATTTTGTGGGCCTCTGTTTTTTATCATTTTGTTGAAGGGTGGAGTTGGCTCGATTCAATATACTTTTCTGTTGTTACGATTTCGACCGTGGGCTTCGGGGATTTTTCCCCAGAAACGGCTGCGGGGAAGATCTTTACGATGCTCTACATCATCGTTGGTCTGGGTATTTTTGTGACCGCAGCAACCACCGTCGCTGATACCATCCTATCGCAGGATGATGGAGACGCTAAAAAATAGCTTCAGGCATTTCTTCGTTCTGTGCCAGATCCGCCAAGCTTAGGCGGGGCACATGTTGGCCCGCCCTTTTCGTTGTTTTCCAAGCCCATACCGAACCCAAGATTTAAAGATATATACATATCTCATTTTTTGAGTCTAAAATTCAAAAAACAAAATGTGGGAGGGATGGAATGGAAAAGACCCAGGATGCAAAGATTGTCGATCTTGCAATACGCTTACTTTTCCTCGGACTATTCCTCTACAGCGCATTGGTCATGGTTGCACCACTGGCAAGCGTGGTTATCTGGGCGACGATCCTGTGCGTTGCGCTTTATCCCGTCTTTGACTGGCTCCAAGGCAAGTTGGGTGGACGTAAATCTCTGGCAGCGACAATACTGGTTCTATTGGGTCTTGTGCTTACATTGGGCCCGATCGCCACGGCGATTTCGGGTGCCGCCGAACTTGGGTCCGACTTTGCCGAACAGGCCGATCGCGGCGAATTGAAAATCCCACCTGCACCCGAAGGCATCAAGGAACTTCCGCTGGTTGGCAGCAAAATTGCCGATGTCTGGACGATGTTCGAACGGAATCTGGATGGTGCGCTGGCAAAATACGGCGCGCAACTTCTGGAAGTTACTAAGTCTTTGTTCGGCAGAGTTTTGGGAATTGGCATCGGGTTACTGGGTCTTGCGCTGTCCGTCATCATTATGGGTGCGCTTTTCAGCCCCGGGCCGAATTTGGTGCAAGGGCTGCAAAGGTTCGCCAACCGTGTGTTTGCACCCCGTGGCGGTGAGTTTGTCACTCTGGCCGGGGCCACGATCCGAAATGTCACCAAGGGAGTGATAGGGGTTGCCGCGATTCAGGCCGTCGTTGTGTGGATTCTGCTGGCGGTGTTCGGCATAGGGTCGGCGGCCACGCTTGCTTTCGTCTGCCTGATCCTCTCGATCATTCAGATCGGCCCCGGTCTGGTCCTGTTGCCCGTTGCTATCTACGCGTGGAGTTCCATGTCCGGTGGCGGGGCCCTTGTGTTTACCATTCTGGCAGTTCCGGTCGCCATCATGGACAGTTTCCTCCGGCCGGTTTTCATCTCAAAGGGTCTTGAGACTCCGATGTTGGTGATCCTGATCGGAGTGCTTGGCGGGATGATGGCATACGGTCTGATCGGGATATTCATGGGCCCCGTTCTGTTCGCTGTCTTCTACGAACTGTTCAAGGTTTGGATCGACGCATCACCTGATACTGCCGAAGCTGTAGAAGGGGCGGCGGAATGAGGAAAACGATCTGGACGACGCTGGCGGTCATACTGATTTTTCTTGTCTGGTATCTGGTCGCGGATCGAAAAACACCTTTTACAGGAAATGCCCGCGTGAAAGCCGTGGCGACCCAGATCGTCCCGCAGGTCACCGGCACGGTTACCGAAGTTCTGGTGGAAAACGGTCAGGTCGTTTCGGCCGGTGACGTACTGGTGCGGATTGACCGCCGCCCGTACGAGATTGAACGCGACAAGGCCGAAGCGGATCTTGAGGCCGCAACCCAAGAGGTCGGTGCGTCCTCGGCCGAGGTGAGCGCAGCACAGGCCAAACTGGCCCGCGCTCAGAGCGATCTGGACACGATGCGTCTGCAAACCGAGCGTGTGTTCGCATTGGAAAAGAAGGGTCTGATTGCGGTCTCGAAGGCCGACGATGCCCGAGGGCAATTGGCTGAGTCCGAGGCCAATCTGGATAACGCTATGGCCGATCTGGAAAAAGCGAAACAGAGGCTGGGTGAGGAGGGCGTGGAGAACCCCAAAATTCAGCGGGCATTGGCCGCCCTTGCGGATGCGGAGCTGAACCTTGAATGGACCGAGTTGCGAGCGCCAGCAACAGGTGTGATCTCCAATTTGTTGATTGCACCCGGAACGTATGCGCGCTCCGGGCAGGACCTGTTGACGTTCCTTGACGCAACAGATGTCTGGATCGAGGCGTATTTCACCGAAAACAACCTTGGTCGCGCCTCTGTCGGCTCTCCGGTGAATGTCGTGCTGGACATGCACCCCGGTCAGATTGTCCCGGGCGTGATCGAAAGCTTCAGCGCAGCTGTGTCTCTGAGCGGCGGGGATGAGCCCGGCCAATTGGCCAGTGCACCCAGCACCAAAGGGTTTCTGCGCGAACCCGAACGGTTCCCGGTGCGGATCATATTACCGGGCTATGAGGCAGGAAGCGCCGAAGATGATCTACGGTTTCAATTGAACGGGCAAGCGGACGTGATCATGTATCTCAGTGATAATTCGCTGCTGAACATGGTGGGCCGCGCCTATATCCGCGTGGTCTCAATCCTGTCCTATGCGTACTGAGGACCGAAACTCAGTCTTGCGGCTGGCGTTGGGGGTGACCGGCGTCTTCTCTCTTGGACTGTTTTTGGGATGGCCTCTGGCCGTCGTGGGGGCGGTGTTTACTGCTTTGTTTCTTCAAGCCCCGTCCGCGTTGCCATTGGCCGCTTTTGGCAAACTGTTCGTGTTCTCGATTGGGCTGATGTTCATCTCCTTTCTGCTGTCCTCGGTCTTTTCGCCATACCCCGTTGTCTTTCTGATTCTCGTGGCCATCGGGATTATCCTGTCCTTCACGTGGTCCGTGTCGGGCGCCGGGGTCTTGCCTGGGGTCATCGCCCTTATGGGTGCGTTGATGATCCCGAACCTTGTTCTGCAATCGCAGGACCTGGCCTTGGTGCTGGTGTTCTGGATTCCGTTGAATCTGTTCTTTGCGGGCTTTGTGTCGACGCTGATGTTCGTGATTATTCCGGCCGAACCCCCTACCGATGCGCAGAAGAAAGCGGCGTCAGCGCAAGACTTCGATTCGCATCGCCGCATTTTCCGCATGTCGTTGGTGACCGTCCCCTTCGCTTTGGCATTCTTCGTATCCGGCGCGTCGGCATTGCTGGTGTTGTTTTTCGTGGCGCTCCTAAGCCAACAACTTGCGGCGATGCCGTCAGCAGGGAAAGCTGTTGCCAAAGCCATGCTCACCGCCAATCTGTTGGGCGCGGCAGTTTCGATCATCTGTTACGAGGTCAACGTCATCGCACCGGTCTTCCTGACACCAGTGTTGTTGTGCTTTTTCGTCTGCTTAACTCTTGGCGCGCTGGGGAAATCCGAAATCCCTCTGGCAGCAGCGGCAGGATCAGCAATCACGACAGCGCTGATCGTCTACGGGGGCTCGATTGCACCCTTCTCGGATGAAGCTGATGTAAAAAGCATCACGCGCGTTCTACAGGTCGCCAGCGCGGCAACTTTTGTAATCGTTGCATATATCGTGGTGGATGAGTTCTGGCCCGAGAGAGAGCGCCAGAACTCAGTTTAAGGGCAGCGCGAGCGTTATGTGGCTTCCAACACCTTACGGGCAACGCGGAAACATTCCAAAGCCTGTGGCACGCCGCAATAAATGCCGACGACGTGGATGATGGCACGGATTTCCTCTTTCGAGACGCCATTGTTGATTGCGCCTTTGCAGTGAATTTCCCACTCATGCATTTTCCCAAGCGCACCGATCATCGCGAGGTTCATCATCGAACGCGTTTTGGCGTCGATTACATCGTCGCCCCAGCCGAAGCCCCAGCACCAGGCGGTCATCGCCTCTTGAAAGGGCCGGGTAAAGTCATCAGCTGCCGCCAGGTTCTTTTCCACATATTCAGCACCAAGAGTGCCTTTGCGTTGCTCAAGCCCTTTGAGGAAAAGGTCTTCGTCGAAAATATCTGCCATGGAGGTCTCCGATCGGTTGAGGCGTCAGACGGTAACTAGAACTGACTCTGTCTTGATTTCATCAGCTACAGGAGTGGTACGCAATGCAAGTTCTAGTTAATCCCAAGGCGGTCGCCATGTCCGATCCCACCCCTGTGTTCCTGCTGGGCCGCTCCAAACTACGCCGTCGATTATTTCACCTGCAATAAAATATTGTCCCCCAGGACGAACGTTTTCATCGACAACGCAGCTATTCTTCACTTGAGCAACCTGCACGAGTTGTTCTGAAGCCGCACCTTTTTTAGGGGTGATGACTTTCACATTAACTATTTCGGCTACGCACGGACGTTCGCCCGAAAAACACGTAGGCTCAGATGTGAGCTCGGATATCTCGACGAACGCTATAAACTCGGATTGCTGAGCTTTTGTTGGCAAATGCTCAAGAAATGTCCGTTCTCCCGTAAAAACACCACATGCGGCCGCGGGAGTGGTCAGCCAAGTTGCAACCGCCAATGCGGAAGAAAATACACTAAATCTACACATCTACCGCCTCGCGCATCCATTGTTGTAGCCGGGCGATCGAGTGTTCCGACATTACCCCGCAGCCGGGATCCAGCACCAGCGGACCGGGGCGGTAGCCGCGCGATTTCAGGCCACGGTGGACGCTTTCGACCAAACGAATGTCCTCCTCGACGGTGGTTTCACGGTCCTGCACAGCCAGTTGCCGAATTACAGCGCTTTCCGATCCGCCCTCGGTATACCAACCGCGCCAGACGGTGCAGTGGTCGGGATCGTTTGCACGCCAGTGATAGGTGTTCAGCACATTGCCCGGGTAGCATTGGAATGAGAACATCGGCCACAGAAACCACGACTGATAGTCGCCCGCATGCGGTACCGACAGGTCGATGGGATAGGTCATCTTATCGAGACTTTGACATTCGGTCGTGTGGCGCAGCACATAGCCACCGCCAGCGTCAGGTTGGATGTCATAGGTCTCGGGCTTGACCACACCTTCGGCAAATGTCGGGTGGTTGGTCGGGCAGTGGTAGCATTCCGAGTAGTTCTCGATGCTGACCTTCCAGTTGCAGCTTTCCGGGATTTCCACCCATTCCAGCGGTTCCAGCTCGTCGATATGCGGAACGAAGGCGCGGATTTCCTCGCGCACGCCGGGGTACCATTCGTCCATCGGCGCGGCGTCATCGTCGAGGTTGACGAAGATGAAGCCGTTGAACACTTCGGTCCGAACTGAGGTTAGGCAGATTGCACTGCGGTCAAAGCCCGGGACGGATTTGATATTGGGACCGGCGCGCAACTGGCCGGACAATTCGTAGGTCCAGGCATGGTAAGGGCACACAACGACCCGCGTGTTGCCCGCGCCCGTTACCATCTCATGGGCGCGGTGCTGACAGACGTTGTAGAAGGTGCGGATTTCTCCGTCGCGCCCCCGTATACAGAAGAGGCTCTGACCCGCGATCTCAAAGGCGAAATAGTCGCCGGGTTCCCGCACCTGCGCCACGTGGCCTGCAAATTGCCACGTTCGGGCGAGAAGGCCCTGCATCTCCTGCTCGAATATCGCAGGGTCGGTGTAGTAGCGCGCGTCCAGTGAGTGGGTCAGGGGTGCGTTCATTCGGGCTCCTCCGCGTAGAGGCCAAGTTGGTGTCTGCGTTGGTGAAACCGTTCCACCCGTTCGACGATTTCATCGCTGGAAACCGCGATCACGAAGGACAGCAGCGTTTCCAGCAAAGCAATGGTCGAAACGGAAGACGGGAAAAATTGCGGGGTGTCTGCGGCAACGACAAAACCGTGCTGCGCGTTCAGGATGACCGGGCTGGCCGGGCTGTCCGAGATACCGATGACGGTCAGGCCCTGTTGACGCGCCAGTTTGATGGCGTCGATCACCTCAGTGCGGTACGGGTGGCATGTGATGGCAATCAGCACGTCCTGCTCATCGGCCCAGGCCAGATCGTCCACCGGGGTCGAGCCGGGGCGGGGGATGGCGTGAAACTGCTTCATCCCCGTTGACGCAAGATAGGTGAAATTACGCGCGTTCGAATTGTTGACGCCCACGCCCAGCGTGAAAATCTGGCGGCAGTTCCAGATGTCCTCGGCCGCCGACTTCAGGCTGACAGCATCGATTCCGGCAAAGGTCTCTTCGATATTACGGATCGCGGCGCCGATCATGTCAGCGTAGAGGCCGCCCAGTTCCCCCGACTTGCCAATGTCCTGCAACCAGCGGGCGCGGTCTGGAAACGACACACTACCCTGGCGAATCGCATCACGGAACGGTGCGCGGAAATCCTCGTATCCATCAAAGCCGACCTGCCGTGCCATGCGCACGAACGTGTTCGGTTTGACCTTCGCCGCTTCGGCAATCTCACGCACGGTTGAAACCCCAACATCCGTTGGGTTTTCCAGCACATACCGCGCGGCTTTCTGCGCCTCGGGGGTGAGGGCATCCCACTCCTCTGTGAGGCGGTCGAGAACGATTGATGATACATTTGTGTCATTCATGATTGACGATGGTACATTTGTGGAATTAGCCTGTCGAGCAGAAACGCGACTCGGGAAGAGGAAAAATCATGTCCGAGAAGAATCTGCCGTCACACGCCCGCGTAGTCATCGTGGGTGGAGGTGTCATGGGGGTCGGTCTGGCCTATCATCTGGCGCATGAAGGGTGGGGCGATGATACCGTCCTGCTGGAAAAGGCTGAGCTGACCAGCGGCAGCACCTGGCACGCGGCGGGTCAGATCACGCATTCGACCTCAAGCTTTGGGCTGGGCAAATGCGTGGATTACAACATTGGCCTGTACTCCGGTCAGCTAGAGGCTGAAACTGGTCAGCCGGTGACGTGGCATGGCTGCGGGTCCTTCCGTCTGGCCTATACCGAGGACGAGATGGACTGGCTACGCCACACCCTGTCGGTGGGTCGATCGCTGGGTTTCAACATTGAATTGGTCGGGCCTGAGAAAGTGGCCGAGCTGCATCCCTTCTACAATCTCGAAGGCGTATTGGGCGCGCTGCACACGCCGGATGACGGGCATGTCGATCCGACCAACGTGACAATGGCAATGGCGACCGGGGCGCGTCAGAAGGGCGTGCGCATCTTCCGCAATTGCCGCGCCACCAACATCACGCAGGCCGACAATGGCGAATGGGTGGTCGAAACCGAAATGGGCACCATTACTTGCGAGCATGTGGTGAACGCAGGCGGTACCTATGCCCGCCAGATGGGCGAATGGTCCGGGCTGCAGCTGCCGATGACCTCGATGACGCACCATTATTTCGTGACCGAACCGGTGCCCGAGTTCCAAAATCTGGACAAGGAACTGCCGGTGATCCGCGATGACCGCAAAGTCTCGGGCTATATCCGGATGGAGCAACAGCGCGGTCTGATCGGGATCTATGAGAAGGAAAACCCGAACTCGGTCTGGCATGATCACTGCCCGTGGGAATATGAGAATTGGCTGTTTGATGCGGACTACGACCGGGTGATGCCGTGGCTTGAGGAGAGCCTCAATCGGATGCCTATCTTTTCCGAGCTAGGCATTCAGCGCGACGTACATGGAGCGATTTCGCATCCGCCCGATGGCAACCCACTGATCGGGCCTGCGCCGGGTGTGCAGAATTACTGGTGCTGCTGCGGGACGCAGATCGGAATCGGCTGGGGGCCGGGTCTGACCCGCGAACTGGCGCGCTGGATGGTGCATGGGGCTGCCGATATCTCGATGCGCGAGTATGATCCGCGCCGGTTCGGCAGCTATGCCACCAAGGATTGGCAGGTGATCAAGGCCGAAGAGGATTATTGCCTGCGTCACGAAATCCCCTTCCCACATTTCAACCGTCTGGAGGGGCGCCCGATCAAGCCGTCGCCGCTGTATGAGCTGCTGAAATCCAAGGGCGCGGTGCATGAAGAGGTCTTTGGCTTTGAACGCCCCCGCTGGTTCGCCCGCGACGGGGTTGAGCAACGCGATCACTATTCCTTCCGCCGCACGCCCGCCGACGACATGGTCGCGGCCGAGGTCAAAGCGGTGCGCGAACGCGTTGGCATCATGGATGTCACTGCCTTTACCAAGGTCGAGGTTTCGGGGCCGGACGCCTATGCCCTGCTGGACCGGCTGACTGCCAACCGGATGCCGCAAAAGGTCGGCTCGATCACGCTGACCCATATGCTGAACCGCCGGGGCCGGATCGAGTTGGAAACAACCATCGTCCGTATGGCCGAAGATCGCTTCTATCTGGTTTGTGCAGCGTTCTTCGAACAGCGCCTTCTGGATCACCTGACTCAACAGCGGGCGGATGAGGATGTGCAGATCACCGCGCTGTCCTCCGATTGGTCGGCGCTGTCGCTGAACGGCCCCCGGTCGCGGGACGTGTTGGCACGCTGCACCGACGCCGATCTGACCAATGCCGGGTTCCGCTGGCTCTCGGCGCAGGAAATCGACATCGCGGGTCACAAGGTCTGGGCCTTCCGCATGTCCTATGCCGGGGAACTGGGGTGGGAGCTGCACATGCCCAACGCCGCCTGTCTCGACGTCTACAACGCGCTTTGGGCCGCGGGTGAGCCGCACGGCCTCACCGACTATGGCAGCTTTGCTATGAACGTGATGCGGATGGAGAAGGGCTTTAAGGGCGCAGGCGAGTTGACCAACGAGGTCACTCTGGCCGAGGCCGATGTGCTGCGCTTTGCCCGCGCCGACAAGGAGTATCTGGGCAAGGACAGGACCCTGAACACTGATCTGCCGTGGATCTGCGCCTATCTGGAGATCGAGCCGGACGGTGAGATTGACGGCCACGGTGGCGAGGCGGTGATGCTGGACGGCAGTGTCGTAGGGTCTACCGCTTCGGTGGTCTACGGGCATACGGTCGGCAAAATCCTCGCCTTTGCCTATATCAAGCCCGAGGCTGCTACACCCGGCACCGAATTACAGTTGGTGATCCACGGTAAGCCTCGCGCGGCGCGTGTGCTGGGAGAACCAGCCTATGATCCGCAAAGCCTGCTGCCCCGCGCCGGCGCCGTGTTGGAGACCGCGTGATGAGCCTGCCCGATACAATGAAAGCCATGGTCACGATGGGCCATGGCGGGCTGGAGCAGATGGTGTTGCACGAAGACTGGCCGCGCCCTGAGCCAGCCGCCGGAGAGGTGCTGATCAAGGTTGCTGCCTGCGGTCTGAACAACACCGATGTGAACACGAGGTCCGGCTGGTACTCCAAAACGGTTACCGATGCGACCACTGGCGGCGCGTTCGAAGAGGTTGGCGAGGACGACCCGACATGGGGCGGAGCGCCGATCACCTTCCCGCGCATCCAGGGGGCCGATATCTGCGGTGAAATCGTAGCTGTAGGTGAGGGCGTAGACAGCGCCCGCATCGGCCAGCGTGTCATCACCGACGGCTGGCTGCGGGACCCGACTGACCCTGAAAACATGGACAAAACCGGCTATTTCGGCTCGGAACGGGATGGCGGTTTTGCCGAATATGCGACCACGCGGGCGATCAATGCCGTGCCGATCAACTCGGGTCTGTCGGACGCCGAACTGGCGACCTTCTCCTGTTCCTATTCCACCGCCGAAGGGATGCTGACCCGCGCCAACGTGACCGAAAAAGACACCGTTCTGGTTCCCGGAGCGTCGGGTGGTGTAGGCGGCGCTCTGGTGCAACTGGCCAAGCGCCGCGGCACGCGGGTGATCGCCTTGGCGTCCGAGGCGAAACACGCCGATGTAGCTCAACTCGGCCCCGACATGATCCTGCCTCGCGCACCGGAAGACCTGCGTGCGGCGCTGGGCGACGAAAAGATAACCGTTGTGGCTGACGTGGTCGGTGGGCTCTATTGGCCGCACCTGATCGACATTCTGGAGCGCGGCGGGCGGTACACTTGTTCGGGTGCCATCGCCGGGCCGATGGTCGAGTTCGACCTGCGTACCTTCTACCTGCGTGACCTGACCTTTACTGGTTCGACCGTGATCGACCCGCAGGTGATGCGTAACCTCGTGAAGTATATCGAGGCCGGTGAGATCAAACCTGCCCTTGCAGCAACGTATCCTTTGGAAGAACTGCGCGAAGCGCAGGCCGCATTCATCGCCAAGGAACACACTGGCAATATAGTGGTGATGCCATGACGCTGGATGATGTTCTCGAGGCCGCACGGCAGCTGCATCTGGCGCATCCCGAGTTAGGTGCCTTTGCGGCTTGGCCCGACGATCTGACAGCGACGGATCTTCGGCCAGCGCCCATATCCGCCAGTGATCTGGTGCGCGACATTGACGTTGATGGAGGTGCGCCAACACGCGACCTGACCGCGGCGATCAAAGCAACCGCACATCTGGCTCAATGGAAGCATACCTATACCGAAGAGGAAGTCGGCGCGGACTTCCTGAGCAAGTATGGGTATTACGAACTGTTTGGCCCGACTGGCCATTTCCACTCGACCCAGTTGCGGGGGTACGTGGGCTATTGGGGATCCGGTCTGAACTATGACTGGCACAGCCACCAGGCTGAAGAGTTGTACCTGACATTGGCGGGTGGAGCGGTGTTTCGTGTCGACGGGGACGACACCTATGTCGGCCCGAACCAAACCCGCCAACACAGCAGTTGGCAGAGCCACGCGATGACCACGACAGACCAACCGATCCTGACCTTTGTCCTCTGGCGGGGCGAAGGGATGGGTGATTTGCCCCAGATGGATGCCGCATGAAGATTACCCGCATACGCATTTACCAAACCGGATTGCCCTACGTTGGCGGGGCTTATGTCTGGGGCGCGGGCAATGCGATCGAGACCGCGATTGCCTCGGTTGTGGTGATCGACACCGATGCAGGACTGCAGGGCTGTGGTGAGTTCACACCCTGCGGCGAGAACTACATGGTTGCCCACTCCGAAGGTGTGGCGGCGCTGGCGCGTCTGGTCGCCCCGCAACTGTTGGGGGAAGACCCGCGGCAGGTTGGGCGGATTGAGCAGTTGATGGATCATCTGGTTCAGGGGCATGGCTATGCCAAGGCCCCATTCGATGCGGCCTGCTGGGATATTCTGGGCCAGGCCTGTGATCAACCAGTCTGGATGTTGCTGGGTGGTAAACTGACGGACGGCGCACCGATGTACCGAGTGGCGCCGCAGAAGGCGGTGGATGAGACCGTTGCCGAAATGAACGCTTATCGCGAGCAAGGATACCGACAGTTTCAGGTCAAGGTCGGCGGCGATTGGGCCACCGATATTGACCGTATCCGAACCACGGTGCCTATGTTGCAGCCGGGTGAAAAGGCAATGGCGGATGCCAATCAGGGTTGGCGTGTCGATAATGCGATCCGGGTGGCTCGTGCGACGGGCGATCTGGACTTCATTCTGGAACAGCCTTGCCGCACTTATGAGGAGTGCCAACAGGTGCGCCGTGTGGCCGAGCAACCGATGAAGCTGGACGAATGCGTCACCGGCATCCACATGGCTCAGCGGATCGTCGCGGATCGTGGTGCCGAAATCTGTTGCCTGAAAATCTCGAATCTCGGTGGCATCAGCAAGGCACGGCGGGTGCGGGACTATCTGGTCGACAATCGTATTCCCGTGGTCAGCGAGGATACCTGGGGCGGAGAGATCACAACCTCGGTTGTTGCTCACTTCGCGGCATCGACCCCGCCCGAATACCTGCAAAACACAACCGATCTTATGAATTACAACACCCGTTCAACCGGAATTGGCGGTCCCGTGTCGCGGAATGGCAAGCTTTACGCCCCGGATACGCCTGGATTGGGCGTGACGCCTGATTTCGAAAGCCTCGGCGCACCGGTGGCGGAGTACACATTGTGAGACCGCAGGCTGTTGCAACTCAGATGATTGACGACGCCCGCGTGCGGGTGACTCGGTTTGATTTTGCCCCCGGTGCGGAAACGGGATGGCACCGTCACGACATGGATTACGTCATCACCGCCGTCACGGATTGCCACATGCGTCTGGAGTTGCCGGATGGTGCGGAAAACGAGGTGACGGTCACAGCCGGAACCTCATACCGCCGCAACGAAGGGGTCGAGCACAACGTGATCAATGCAGGGGACGAACCCATGTCCTTTGTTGAAGTGGAACTGAAATGAAAATCACCCGTATCTCTGTTTACCATGTGAACCTGCCGCTGGAGCATCCGTATTGGTTGTCCGGCGGGCGGCTGAAGTTCGAAACGCTTGATGCGACGATTGTGAAAATCGAAACCGATGCGGGGCTGGTCGGTTGGGGCGAAGGGACACCGTGGGGCCATACCTATGTGCCCGCGCATGGGCCGGGTATCCGTGCTGGAATCCAGACGATGGCCCCGTTCGTTCTGGGCCTCGATCCGCGCAGGGTTCTGGATGTAGAGCGGGTGATGGATCTTGCTTTGCCCGGACATCTGTACGCCAAAAGTCCGATCGACATGGCGTGCTGGGATATTGCGGGTCAAGCGGCGGGTTTGCCAATTGCTGATCTGATGGGTGGCGGGTCACGCACACCGCGCGCGATTGCCTCTTCGGTTGGAGCCAAGACCATCGAGGAAACCCGCGAGGTGATGGAGCGTTATCGCAGCCGGGGCTATATTGCGCATTCGGTGAAGATCGGAGGCAATGTAGAGCGCGACATTGCCCGTGTCCGCGATGTCGAAAGCATCCGGCGGCCAGGTGAGATTGTCCTTTACGACGTCAACCGGGGGTGGACCCGCCAGCAGGCCTTGCGTGTGATGAGCGCCTGCGAGGATTTGAACGTGATGTTCGAACAGCCGGGTGAGACGCTGGACGATATCGCTGCGATCTCGGGCCTTCATGCCTCGCCCGTTTCGGTGGACGAAAGCCTTGTGACGTTGCAGGACGCGGCCCGTATCGCGCGCGATGGGCTGGCCGAGATCTTCGGGATCAAGCTGAACCGCGTCGGTGGCCTGACCAAGGCCGCGCGGATGCGGGACATCGCGTTGGCTCATGGGATCGACATGTTCGTGATGGCGACCGGAGGCTCGGTTCTGGCCGATACCGAGGCGCTGCATCTGGCCGCCACAATCCCGGACGACAATTGTCATGCTGTTTGGGCCTGCCAAGACATGATCACCGTCGACATCGCGGGTGGTCGCGGGCCGCGCAACATCGACGGTCATCTGTATCTGCCGGAAACACCGGGTCTTGGCGTGCATCCGGATGAGGATGCACTGGGTGATCCGGTTGGAGTATATCAATGAAGATCAACAAGATAACGCTCTGGTCCGTCGATCTGACCAGCCATGAAACCTATCACATGGCCGAGGGAAAGACCTGCGCGACCGTGACCTCACATATCCTGTGCCTGGAAACGGATAGTGGCCTGAAGGGCTGGGGTGAAGTCTGCCCGATCCCTCATTACCTACCCGCCTATGCAGGGGGCGTTTCGGGCGCGGTAGCGGAGATGGGACCGGAAATCTTGGGTATGTGCCCGTTTGGTGTCGACGCCCCGATGCGAAAGCTGGATGCGTTTCTACAGGGGCATCTCTACGCGAAATCGCTTGTGGACATCGCCCTGTGGGACTTGTTCGGGCAGGCCACGGGCCAGCCGGTCTATGCTTTACTCGGCGGTCGGGCGCGGAAGGACATGCCGCTCTACCACTCGATCACTTGCATCGCACCGGATGAGATGGCGCGGATCGCCCAGACTGCCTACCAATCCGGTATGCGTCAGTTTCAGGTCAAGCTGGGCGTCGAGGGCGACTGGCAGGCCGACGCCGAACGTCTGATCAAGGTGCGCGAAGCGGTAGGGCCGGGACCCTTAGTCTACGGCGATTGGAACTGCGGCGCGTCACGCTTGCAGGCTACGCGGACGGGGCGGGCTGTGGCTCATGTGGATGTAATGCTGGAACAGCCCTGTAAAACACTGGAAGACTGCGCCGCAGTTCGACAGGCGACCGGTTTGCCGATGAAGATCGACGAAAACGCCTATGATCTGACCTCGTTGATCCGGGCTCATGAGCTGGGTTGCATGGATGCGGTGGCGCTGAAACTGTCAAAGTTCGGCGGGTTGTCGGCGATGCGCCGGGCGCGGGACTTGACCGTGCATCTGGGGGCCGAGATCTGCGCCGAATGCACTTGGGGGTCGGACATCGTGACCGCCGCCTCACTACATTTTGCGGTCTCGACCCCGCATGGATCGCTTATGAATACATGTGATCTGTCGTCCTATGTGGCTCCGCGCCTATGCCCTGACGCACCAAACCGTGACAACGGCAGGATTGCCCCGCCGGACGGGCCGGGGTTAGGTGTTACACCTGACCCGGATGTCCTAGGTTCCCCAATATTGGAGATCGTGTGAGATGCTGAAAATCAATACTCAATCCGAATGGATCGCCCGCGCGAACGAAGTACTGCCCGCCGGAGGGTTTGGTAATTTCGACCCCGGTATCATCATCTCGCGCGGCGAAGGCAGCCGTGTCTGGGACGAGGACGGTAACGAATATATTGATTACCTGATCGGTTCCGGCCCGATGCTACTGGGCCACGGCCACCCAGAGGTGATGGAGGCCGTGCTTGAGCAACTGCCCAAAGGCATGACCTTCTTCGCCAATAACGCCAAGGGTATCGAGCTGGCCGAGGCGATCATCGATGCGGTGCCCTGTTGTGAACAGATCCGCTTTGTCGCCTCGGGCGGTGAGGCGGATATGTATGCGATCCGTCTGGCCCGCGCCTACACCGGCCGCGACAAGATTCTGAAGTTCGAAGGCGGCTATCACGGTATGAGTGCCGAGGCTCAGATGAGTCTGGCCCCCAGCCGTCAGGTCAATTTCCCGCAGGCCGTACCGGACAGCGCCGGTATCCCCGCGGGCGTGGCCGAGCAGATGCTGATCGCGCCTTACAACGATTTAGAAGCAGTCGCCGCCCTGCTGGACGAACATGACGACATCGCCGCGATCATGGTCGAACCGTTGCAGCGAATCATTCCGCCCATGCCCGGCTATCTGCAGGGGTTGCGGGGGCTGTGCGACAAGCACAATGTCCTGCTGATCTTCGATGAGATCGTCACCGGGTTCCGTCTGGCTTATGGCGGTGCGCAAGAGAAATACGGCGTCACGCCCGATATCTGCACCTTGGGCAAGATCACGGGCGGCGGCTTCCCTCTGGCCGCGCTGGGCGCAAGTGCCGAAATCATGAAGCATTTCGACAAGGTCAAGGTGGGTGAGGAAGGTTGGTTGATGCAGCTCGGCACCTTGTCAGGCAACCCTGTTGCTTCGGTCGCGGGCCTGAAAACTATGGAGATTCTGCGGCGCGACGGAGTCTATGAACAGCTGCGTGCAACCGGGGCCGCTTTGCAGCAGATGCAAGTGGATGCACTGACTCGGGCGGGGATACCGCATCAGATTGTCGGGGATGAAACCCTATTCGACATCTACTTTACAGATGCCGTCTGCCGTGACTACCGCAGTGCCAAACATAACGATCCGCGTCGCAATGTGGTGTACAACGATACGTTGCGCGTACATGGGATATTCAAATCCCCCGGCAAGCTCTACCCGTCACTTGCGGTGACCGAGGCTGATCTGGAGCAGACCCGTCTGGCGGTCGACAAGGCCGTGCAAGCCATCAGCACTTCGTGACACTCGGTGTTGAAAAGAAATGGGCCGCTGTCAAAATATGACAGCGGCCCTAACCGATCTGTAAACCAGGTATGTTCTCGCCCCCTCGAATACCACTTAAGCGAACATACAGAAAAAATTTTCGACTTTATCGAGATCAACCCTTCACCTCGACCGGTATGCAACCTTGATGCCAGATTGCCACGATCCCCACAGTGAAGTAGTTCACATTGCTAAAATTTTTCCTAATTCCTCCAGTCGAAGAAACCCGGTCCTGCTTGTTTCAATAGCGTTTGTGCCATATCGCGGCCCATTTCAGTACCGTCGGCAACCGTGCCGGTAATATCTTCGGAAATCGCCTCTGATCCGTCGGGGCGTAGCACTTCTCCGCGCAGGCGCAGTTGGTTGTTCTGAACTTCAGCCAACCCGGCGATAGGGGTCTCGCAGGATCCGTCCAACGCCGCCAACAGTGCACGTTCAGCCGACAGACGTTGACCAGTTTCGGCATGATGAATCGCCTCAAGCATACCCGCTGCGCGGGAATCCCCGCTGCGGCGTTCGATGCCGATGGTCCCTTGTGCGATGGCAGGCAGCATGTCTTCGGGCGCGATGGCGGTGGCCGGGACGTCCTCCATATTCAAGCGTCGGATGCCAGCCATAGCTAGAAAGGTGCAGTCCGCCACGCCATCTGCCAGTTTCTTCAGGCGCGTCTGAACGTTGCCACGGAATTCAACCACTTTCAGGTCGGGGCGCCGATTCAGCAATTGCGCCCGACGGCGCAGCGACGACGTACCGACCACTGCGCCCTGTGGCAGATCGTGGATCGAGTTCAGGCTGGGCGAGATGAACGCATCGCGCACATCCTCGCGCGGCAGGAACGTGTCCAGCACCAGGCCTTCGGGCTGTTCCACCGGCATGTCTTTGGTGGAATGCACCGCGATGTCGATGTCGCCGCGCAGCATCGCCTCTTCGATTTCCTTGGTGAACAGACCTTTGTTGCCGATCTCTTTCAGCGGGCGATCTGCATCGATCATGGCGCGGTTGTCACCGGTTGTCTTGATCACCACGATCTCGAACGCTTCGTCAGGCAGGTCAAAGGCGCTGCCCAGCCGTTGCCGGGTTTCATAGGCTTGCGCCAGCGCCAGGGGTGAACCACGGGTGCCGATTTTCAGCGGTGAGTCGGGTGTGGGCAGGGTCAGTGTCATGCGCCAAGCTTTAGTCGCGTCACATTGCCCTGACAATGGGGGCAGAGCTTGACAAATTGCCGCCGAAGGAAGACCCGTTGCGTCAAACCAGACGATTGGGGACATAGATGGCCGAGAGAAAGAAACTGCTGCGGGCACTGGCGGGTGAAGTACAGGACGTTCCGCCGATCTGGATGATGCGCCAGGCCGGGCGGTATCTGCCCGAGTATCGCGCGACCCGCGCGCAGGCCGGTGATTTCCTGTCGCTGTGCTATAATCCCGAACTGGCTGCCGAGGTGACCTTGCAGCCGATCCGCCGCTATGGGTTCGATGCGGCGATTCTGTTTGCTGACATTCTGCTGGTGCCGCAGGCGCTGGGCGCGGATTTGTGGTTCGTCACCGGCGAAGGCCCGCGACTGTCGACCATCGCCCAGCAATCCGAGTTCGAGGCGCTGAAATCTGTCGAGGATATCCACGAAACCCTCTCACCGGTCTACGAGACGGTCCGCATCCTGTCGCGTGAATTGCCGTCCGAGACGACTTTGATCGGCTTCGCGGGTGCGCCGTGGACCGTGGCGACCTATATGATCGCCGGACGCGGTACACCGGATCAGGGTCCGGCGCACGCGCTGCGCGAGGAAAACACCGCTCTTTTCGAGGCGCTGTTGGATCGTATTACACTGGCCACTATCGAATACCTCTCGGCCCAGATTGAGGCCGGGGCCGAGGTGGTCAAGATTTTTGACAGCTGGGCAGGGTCGCTGAAGGGCGAGGCATTCCGGAAATACGCCGTTGAACCATGTCGTGTGATCACGCAGGCTGTCAAAGAGCGTCATCCCGGCATCCCGGTAATTGGTTTCCCACGTGAGGCAGGGGACGGCTATATCGGCTTTGCTGACGAAACCGGTGTGGACTGTGTAGCGTTGGACAATTCTGTGTCACCGGAGTGGGCAGCCGAGCATGTCCAGGCGGATGGCTGCGTTCAGGGCAATCTGGCATCGTCGCACATGGTGACCGGCGGGCAGGCGTTGGTGGATGAGACGCGTCGGATCGTCGAAGCGTTCTCGAAAGGGCCGCATATCTTTAACCTCGGCCACGGGATAACACCGGATGCGGATCCGGAGAATGTGCAACTGATGATCGATACGGTGCGCGGACGGTAAAAGGGAAGGGGCCAGCCCCCTTCTTGGCCTTTGGCCAATTCATCCTCGGGGATTTTTTAGCCAGATGAAGAGGCAGGCGATTTTTGACCGGAAAGCTCGGTCAGGATTTCCTGACGGTGTTCTCCGCGGGATGGGCTAGGTTTCGCCTGCCATTCAGAGGTTGAGAATCTGGGTGCGGCGGCGGCTTGCAGCGAACCATCTGTGCTGCGCCATGTCTGGCGCGCGGCATTCATCGGGTGGGTTTGCGCTTCGCTCGGGCTGAGAACCGGTGTGACGCAGGCATCAGAGCCGATAAAGAGATCCGCCCAATGATCCCTCGGTTTGCTTGCGAAGATTCCTGTCAGGCGTTGGGTTAGCGCGGGCCACGTCGCGCGGTTGTATTGCTGTTGGAAGTCTGGATCGTCGGACAGGCCCATCTTATCCAGAAACTCCGCATAGAATTTGGGTTCGAGGCATTGAACCGTGACGAACCCACCATCGGCGCAAGAGTAGGTGCGGCTCCAATGCGGACCGTCCAGCAAGCTCTGGCCGCGCGTGTCCGACAGGTTACCGGTCTGGCCGAGACTCATCAGCAAGTTCATCATATGCGCCGAGCCGTCGTAGATCGCAGCGTCAACCACGGTGCCTTTGCCTGTTCTTTGCGCGTTGAGCATCCCGGCAAGCAGGCCAGCGACCAGATACATGGCGCCTCCACCGATATCGCCAACAAGCGTGGCGGGGGTCTGTGGATGTTGCCCGGGTAGTGAAGCGTACCAGAGAGCACCGGACAGGGCGATATAGTTCAGGTCATGACCTGCCGTGTCCGAAAGAGGACTATCCTGACCCCATCCCGTCATCCGTCCGTAAACCAGCTTGGGGTTCACCTCGTGGCAGATATTGGGGCCAAGGCCGAGTTTTTCCATCACGCCGGGGCGGAACCCTTCGATCAGCGCGTTGGCTGACGAGATCAGTCGTTTTGCGATCTCAAGATCACCTGCGTCCTTCAAATCCAGGTCAATTGACCGTTTACCGCGATCCAGAACCGAGCGCTCGGGCATGCCTGGTGTAACTGCCTGCCCCTTGCGGTGGATGGTGATCACGTCCGCGCCCATATCCGCCAGCATCATGGCGGCAAAGGGGGCTGGACCTAGCCCCTCGATTTCGATGATCCGAGAACCGTTCAGCATCGCGTTTCTCCCTTTCGCTGCAAGGTTTCGGGATCACCCGCGAAATGCAAGGTGGGAATTGGGGTCAACACTAAGATCAAGGACCGCAAAAAAGCGCAGGGGCTTGTGCGAAATTGACCTGTTCTGTGCCGAACGAGCGGGGTAGGGTCGCCGCCAGAACGGGGAACACGCATGACGACCATTCTCTCAATCAAGGATCTGCGCAAATCCTATGCTGATGGGTTTGAGGCACTCAAAGGTGTCTCGCTGGATATCGAACAAGGCGAAATACTGGCTCTGCTTGGTCCCAACGGGGCCGGCAAGACGACACTGATCTCTACCATCTGTGGCATTACCACTCCCACCTCGGGCAAGGTGACTGTGGGCGGCCACGATATCCAGGCCGATTTCCGCGCCGCGCGCAGGATGATCGGACTGGTGCCGCAGGAGATCGCGTTGGAGCCGTTTGAGAAGGTCTGGAATACGGTCCGTCTGTCACGCGGGCTGTTCGGTTATGGTCGCGACGACGCAAGGATCGAGGAAATTCTGCGCAAGCTGTCTTTGTGGGACAAGCGCAAGAACGCGATCAGGGAACTGTCCGGTGGCATGAAGCGCCGGGTGCTGATCGCCAAGGCGCTGGCGCATGAACCGCAGGTGCTGTTTCTGGACGAGCCCACCGCCGGGGTGGACGTCGAATTGCGCAAGGATATGTGGGAGATCGTGGCCGAGTTGAAGCAGGCTGGTGTCACCATCATTCTTACCACCCATTACATCGAAGAGGCCGAAGCCATCGCCGACCGCGTTGGTGTTATCGACAAGGGTGAATTGCTGTTGGTGCAGGATAAAGACACTCTGATGGCGCAGATGGGTAAGAAACAGATCGAAGTGATGCTGACCGAACCGATCCTAGCCATTCCGGACTGTCTTGCAGCGCATAATCTGGTGCTGAATGGCGACGGTGATGCGCTTGTGTATACCTACGATACTCATGCCGACCGCACCGGCATCACCTCGTTGCTGAATGACGTGGCGCAAGCCGGTTTGGTACTGCGTGATGTACAGACCCGCCAGTCGAGTCTCGAGGAGATCTTTGTCAATCTGGTGTCGGGAGAGCCCGCATGAACTGGTCCGCCATTGCCGCCATCTACCGGTTCGAAATGGCCCGGTTCTTTCGGACGCTTGCGCAGAGCTTTGTGTCGCCGGTTCTGTCGACGTCGTTGTATTTCGTGGTCTTCGGAACCGCCATCGGCAGCCGAATTCAAGAAGTCGAAGGCGTATCCTATGGCGCGTTCATCGTGCCAGGGCTGATCATGTTATCGGTTGTTATGTTGGCCATCTCGAATGCCTCGTTTGGAATCTACTTTCCAAAATTTCTGGGCACGATTTACGAACTGCTGTCCGCTCCGGTGAATTTTATCGAAATTGTGATCGGCTATGTGGGGGCGTCGGCGACCAAGGCCTTGTTCGTGGGTCTGGTTATCCTGGCCACCGCGTCTTTCTTTGTGGATCTGCGTATCGAGCACCCGATTGCAATGGCGGCGTTTCTGATCCTGACCTGTCTCAGCTTTTCCCTGCTGGGGTTCATCATCGGCATCTGGGCCAGTAATTTCGAACAGATGTCACTGGTGCCGCAGTTGGTGGTGACGCCGCTGATCTTTCTAGGCGGCACGTTCTATTCTATTTCGATGCTGCCTCCGGTCTGGCAGACGATCACTCTGTTCAATCCGGTGGTCTATCTGATCTCGGGCTTTCGTTGGTCGTTTTATGGGCTGGCTGACGTGCCGATTGGGCTTAGTTTGATGGCCATTCTGGCCTTTACCGGCATGTGTTTGGGCATCATCTGGTGGATCTTCAAAACCGGCTGGCGCATCCGCAGCTAAGCGGCAGGCGGGCGTTGCATTTTTGCCCACCGCCTTCAGGAAATGTGTTCCCGTTGCGTCTATCGACAAATCGGTCCCTTGTTTACCGGTTGGGTGCACTCTACATCGGCACCCATGAAACTCAGCCTGCCGTTTCTCAAAAAACAACCTTGCGTGGCCATTGTGCGCCTGTCCGGAGCCATCGGAATGGCCGGGCGTGGGTCGATGTCCGACACCGCGCTAGCCCCGGTTCTGGAGAAAGCCTTTCGCAAGGGTAAACCTGCTGCTGTCGCGCTTGAGCTCAACTCGCCCGGTGGATCACCGGTCCAAAGTTCCCTGATCGGAGCGCGTATTCGGCGGTTGGCCGAAGAGCTGGACGTTCCCGTCATCGCGTTTGTCGAGGACGTGGCGGCCTCGGGTGGCTATTGGCTAGCCGCGGCCGCGGATGAGATCTATGCCGATGACAGCTCGGTGCTGGGGTCGATTGGTGTGATTTCGTCGAGCTTTGGCGCGCATGTGCTGCTGAAACGTCAGGGTATCGAACGCCGCGTGCATACGGCAGGCGAGTCGAAGTCCATGCTCGATCCGTTTTCGCCTGAAAAAAAAGAGGATGTCGCCCGGCTGGAAGGGCTGCTGGCCGATATACACGAGAACTTTATCACCCATGTCAAAAACCGGCGTGGTGACAAGCTGGATGAAAGTCAGGATCTGTTCACAGGGGAAATCTGGCTGGCCCGACGCGCGCAGGAACTGGGTTTGATCGACGGCATCGCGCATTTGAAGCCCAAAATGCAGGAGCGGTTTGGCGACAAGGTCAAATTCCGCCGCTACGGGCTGCGCAAACCGTTGTGGTCGCGGTTCGGAGCGTCTTTGGCGCAGGACGCCATTGCCGGGCTTGAGGAGCGCGCAGCCTACGCGCGTTTCGGTTTGTGACGTGATTATCAAAATCGTCACCCTGTTTCTGATCGCCATGGTCGTATTGGCGATGTTTGGAAAGCTGCGCTTTCCGGGCCAGAAGCGCTTGCAATCGGCAAGATGTCCGCGCTGCGGACGCTTCAGGATCGGTAAAGGCCCCTGTGCCTGCGAAAAAGGAGGCCGTAAATGACGGCATGGCTGTTATCCGGCCTTGGATTGCTGATCCTGTTGCTGGCGGGCGATGCCCTTGTGCGCGGTGCAGTGAACCTGAGTCTGCGCATGGGTGTGCCCGCGCTGATTGTCAGCCTGACGATCGTAGCCTTTGGTACCTCGGCGCCCGAGCTGTTGATTGCGATTAGCGCGATAAAGGAAAATGCACCGGGGATCGCGCTTGGTAACGTGGTCGGGTCGAACACGGCAAATATCCTGCTGGTTCTGGGTCTGCCGGCGTTGTTGGCAACGCTGCACACCAGCGAATGCGACAGCCGTAGGAACTATATCTTCATGCTTCTGGCCTCGGTTCTGTTCATCGGCCTGGCCTTCTGCGGCGTGTTCAACCTGCTGAGTGGGGCTATCCTCCTGGCGGCGCTGGCTCTCATTCTGTGGAATGCCTTTCGCGAGGCCAAAGCGCATCGTAGAGCCTGTGGTCAGGCTTGCGCTGATGATGAGGAACTGGACGGCCTGGAAGAGGCTGACCCGGACATGCCCTACTGGAAGATCTCGATCTATCTGGTTCTGGGTCTGATCGGCCTGCCAATGGGGGCGCATCTGCTGGTCGAATACGCGACCGTGATCGCCCTGACCTATGGGGTCAGCGAAACGGTGATCGGTTTGACTCTGGTTGCGGTGGGCACGTCTCTGCCTGAACTAGCAACTACAGTCATGGCTGCGATGCGGCGACAGGCGGATGTGGCACTGGGCAACGTGATCGGCTCAAACATGTTCAATTTGCTTGCCATCGTCGGGATTGCTACGCTGGTTGGCCCCATTCCTGTTGATCCAGAATTCCTTGAATTCGACCTTTGGGTCATGTTGGGTGCATCGTTGCTGCTGATCCCGTTCGTGTTCTACAAACAGGATATCACGCGGCTCTGGGGCTTTGTGTTGACACTTTTGTATGCGGTCTATGTGGTCATTCTGCTGGCGTGATTTGACTGAAAGGGAGCATCCATGACCCGAGCTTTAGTGACCGGTGCCGGAATTCGCCTCGGCCGGGCCATGGCATTGTATCTGGCGCGACGCGGCTACGATGTGGCGGTGCACTACGCCACTTCTGAACAGCCGGCGCTAGAGACAGTGGCCAAAGTTCAGGCTCTTGGGCGTAACGCTGTCGCACTGCAGGCTGACCTTTTAGATGAAGCTCAGGTTCAAGCCCTCCTACCTCGCGCGGCTGAGGCGTTGGGCGGGCCGATCACCTGTCTGATCAATAATGCTTCGGTTTTTGAATATGACAACATCCACACCGCCACGCGGCAAAGCTGGGATCGGCATCTGGACAGCAACCTGCGCGCGCCCTTCGTGCTGACGCAGGCAATGGCCGAGCAAGGGCTGGTACCCGACACGGATGAGGTGGGGGAACCTGTCGCCACTGGCCTGATCGTCAACATGGTCGACATGCGGGTGCGCAAGCTGACGCCCGAGTTCATGTCCTACACAATCGCCAAGATGGGCCTTTGGGCCCTGACCCGCACCGCCGCGCAAGCGCTGACTCCTGCGATCCGAGTCAATGCCATCGGGCCAGGACCAACGATACAGGGCCATCGCCAAAGCGAAGATCACTTCAAAGCGCAGCGCGCAAATACGGTTCTGGAGCGGGGGGCAAACCCCTCGGATATCACCGCGGCGCTGGGGTATTTTCTGGACGCCCATGCGGTTACTGGGCAACTTCTCTGCGTGGATGGCGGGCAGCATCTTGGCTGGCAAACGCCCGACGTTCTGGGTGTAGAATAGGTAAATTTGGTGCAAGTTTTGCACCGCTCCCGTTCTCGTTACCTGCGCGTTACAAAAATGTCTTTTTTTTCATACACTTGTCATGTGCACGATTTTTTTTCATTTAAAAACAATGCTTTGCATAAGTGCCTATTTTTTATGCAGATCAAGGATTTCTTAATGAAACAAGGGAATTTCGCAGTCCCGGGAAACTTATCTTCATACTTATCCACAGAAGCCGTGGATTTGTTTTCTCTTGATCTGCAGGCCTCAAGATTGCAGCCATAGTCAGAGAATCATATCTCAGGCCCATGACCATCCAAAACGACCAGACACCGGACGCCCAGCCCACGGGGTACAATTGCATACAGCGTTATGTGAAAACGCTGGACAGCTCGCCCGGTGTTTACCGGATGCTGGATGCGGATAGCCGCGTTCTATACGTAGGCAAAGCGCGCAACCTGAAGGCACGGGTGTCTAACTATGCGCGTCCCGGTCATTCGGGTCGGATCGAACGGATGATCGCCTCAACCGCTTCGATGATGTTCCTGACGACGCGGACCGAAACCGAGGCGCTGCTGCTGGAACAGAACCTGATCAAGCAGCTCAAGCCGAAATACAACGTGCTGCTGCGGGACGATAAGAGTTTCCCGAACATTCTGGTCGCCAAAGATCATGCCTTTCCGCAGATCAAGAAACATCGCGGGGCAAAGAAAGAGAAGGGCGCTTATTTTGGCCCATTCGCCAGCGCCGGGGCAGTGAATCGAACGCTGAACCAACTGCAAAAGGCGTTCTTGCTGCGTAACTGTTCGGATTCGATGTTCGACAGCCGGACGCGGCCTTGTCTGCTGTATCAGATCAAGCGCTGTTCCGGGCCGTGCGTCGGGCTGATCTCCGAAGAGGACTATCGCGAAAGCGTCAAGGATGCGGAGCGCTTTCTGTCAGGCCGGTCAACCAAGGTGCAGGAGGAGCTGGCCGAACAGATGATGGCCGCATCCGAGGCGATGGAGTTCGAACGCGCTGCAGGTCTGCGCGACCGTATCCGGGCGCTGACGCAGGTGCAGACTTCGCAGGGTATCAACCCGCGCGGCGTGACCGAGGCGGATGTGATCGGTCTCTATATGGATAGCGGACAGGCCTGTGTGCAGGTGTTTTTCATCCGGGCGAACCAGAACTGGGGGAATAAGGATTTCTATCCTCGGGTCGGGGCTGATGTGTCAACGGCTGAGGTGATGGAAGCGTTTCTGGGCCAGTTCTATGACAATAAGGAACCACCCCGGCAGTTGATCCTGTCTGATGCAATCGAGAATGCCGATCTGATGCAGGAGGCATTGTCGGAAAAAGCCGGACGCAAGGTGGAAATCCTGGTGCCCCAGCGCGGTGAAAAGCAGGAACTGATCGCGGGCGCCTTGCGCAATGCACGTGAATCGCTGGCCCGACGCATGTCGGAAAGTGCCACGCAGGCCAAATTGCTGCGCGGTGTGGCCGAGGCATTTGATCTCGACGCGCCTCCGGGCCGGATTGAGGTCTACGATAACAGCCACATTCAGGGGACGAATGCAGTGGGCGGTATGATCGTGGCAGGCCCTGAGGGCTTCATGAAAAACGCATATCGCAAGTTCAACATCCGTGGTGATGATCTGACCCCCGGCGATGACTTCGGTATGATGAAAGAGGTCCTGACACGCCGCTTCACCCGCCTGCAAAAAGAAGACCCCGACCGCGAAAAGGGCCTATGGCCCGATCTTCTGTTGATCGATGGCGGTGCGGGGCAAGTCAGTGCTGTACATGAGATCATGGTTGAACATGGGGTTGAGGACATCCCGATGGTCGGTGTCGCCAAGGGTGTCGATCGCGACCACGGCAAGGAAGAGTTCCACCGCATCGGCCAACGCGCCTTTGCCCTTAAACGCAACGATCCGGTGTTGTACTTTGTCCAACGTTTGCGGGATGAGGCGCACCGGTTCGCCATAGGGACCCACCGTGCGAAACGAGCCAAAGCCGTGGGTGCGACGCCTTTGGACGAAATCCCTGGCGTCGGGGCGGCGCGCAAGCGTGCCCTGCTGACCCATTTCGGTAGTGCCAAGGCGGTCAGCCGGGCCAATCTGGCAGATCTCAAAGCGGTGGATGGCATCTCAGCCGGGTTGGCGCAGAAGGTTTATGACTTCTTCCACGACAAGGGCTAAGCCCGCCGTCCACGCCAAAGGATATACAGCCCCGAGGCCACGATCAGGGCACTGCCGATCCACATGGTCTGGTCCAGCCGCTCACCGAACATCACTACGCCTAAGGCGACGCCGAACAGCAATCGGGAATACCGGAAGGGCGTGACCGCGGAGACCTCACCGGTTCGCATCGCTTTCATCAGCGAGGCATAGGCGGCGGTGCCCATCAGTATGGCTCCGCCCACATGCAGGCTGGTGTGCAGGTCCAGAGAAACCATCGGCGCACCCTCCCAGAACCGATAGGCCAGACCGGCTACGATGATGCACAGAAAGCCGTAAAACCCCAGCGCCTCGGTTCCCAGCGTCGCTGGCGCTGCTCTGCTGGCCAGATCGCGACCGGCAAAGCCCAGCATCCCCAGCACGGCCAGTATGGAGAGCACTGAGAAACTGTCTCCGGTCGGTTGGATGATGATCACCACGCCGATCAGGCCGATCAGAATGGCGCTCCACCGTCGCCAGCCGACCATCTCGCCAAAGAACAGCGCCGCGCCTGCAACGACGACCAAAGGCGTGGCCTGCAAGATCACGGTGGCCGCAGACAAAGGCGTCAACGTGATCGCCAGCACGTAGAATAACCGACCGAGGATTTCGAACAGCACCCGCACCCTCATCGGGCGCGACAGCACGTCGGGATGAAACAGAGACGTTCCGCGCAGCACGGCCACAGCTGCAAAAATAACCGACCCGCCTACGCCGAATAACAGCAGGATCTGCCAGATCGGCAGAACCGCAGATGCGCCTTTCAGCAGCGCGTCCTCCAGTGCAAACAGCGCCATGGCTGCGATCATCCAGGCGCTGCCGATCAGGTTGGATTGGGGGTCGGTTTGAATATGGGCTGTCATTACTTTGCTGCTTTGGAATCGGGCGCCAATCTGACCGCAAAGCACCCTCACGCCAAGGGGTATCTGACTGAGAGTTCTAGCTTGCGACCCTTTGACCAACAGCGCCGCAACTGCCTGTGATCGGGTTAGATTTTTGATTGGCCGCCTTTTATGTCTGCAACCGGCACTGTAATGTCCGAACCATGAAGTGGAACCTGCCCAATATCCTGACCGTGCTACGCCTTCTTGCAGCCCCCGGTCTGGCCGTGATGTTTTTGTATTTCACCCGACCATACGCGGACTGGTTCGCTCTGATCCTGTTTTTGTCGGCTGCTATAACCGACTGGTTCGATGGCTATCTGGCGCGGGCCTGGCAACAGGAAACCAAGATCGGCGCGATGATGGACCCGATTGCTGACAAGGCGATGGTGGTGATCGCGCTGATGATTTTGGTGGGATATTCCGCCGAACATTGGACGCCGTGGCTGGTGCTGCCCGCAACCGTGATCCTGTTCCGCGAAGTGTTCGTTTCGGGCCTGCGCGAATATCTGGGTGATACCGCCGGAACGCTAAAGGTGACGAAGCTGGCGAAATGGAAAACCACTGCGCAGATGGTGGCAATCGCGGTGTTGTTCTCGCAGGGGATATTTGAGCACTACTTCGTAATGGGCACATTCGGGATGGACCCGGACCTGATTGATCAGGCGCTGACCGGGCAGATTGAGGACGTGAACCACCTGCGGTGGCATCTGGAAGGGATGTTCTGGTCTGGTCGGGTCGGGCTGTGGCTGTTGTGGATTGCTGCGGCTCTGACATTGATCACCGGCTATGACTACCTACGTAAAGCCATGCCCCATCTGAAGGAGAGTTAAGCGATGGACGTGCTGTATTTTGCCTGGGTGCGCGAACGGATCGGCCTGCCGAAAGAAAAGGTCGAGACTGATGCGGCAACGGTTTCCGATCTGGTGGCCGAACTCAGCGCGCGCGAAGACCGCTATGCCGCCGCCTTCGCAGATCTGTCCGCGCTTCGTGTCGCTCTGGATCAGGAACTGTCCGACTTTGACGCCTCGCTGTCCGGTGTGCGTGAGGTGGCGTTTTTTCCACCCATGACCGGTGGCTGAGATGCGTATCGCGGTTCAGGAAGCAGAGTTCGATCTGGGGGCCGAGGCCAATGCCTTTGCCGCCGGAAATGACGCCAACGGGGCAATTGTGACCTTCACCGGTGTCGTACGCGATTTGGCCTCGGGCGATCTGGACGTGATGGAGATCGAACACTACCCCGGCATGACCGAACGCGCTCTGACCAAAATCGCAGAAGAGGCGCAGAAACGCTGGTCACTGGGCGATGTGCTGGTGATCCACCGTCACGGACGATTGGCACCGGGGGATCGTATCATGATGGTGGCCACTGCTGCGCGGCACCGCAAGGATGCGTTTGAGGCGGCCGAGTACCTGATGGACTACCTCAAATCCCGCGCGCCGTTCTGGAAGAAGGAAATCACCAAGTCAGGCGCAGCATGGGTTGCTGCCAAGGACGAAGACGAAGACGCGCTGAATCGTTGGTAAAGACTGGCTCCGGCACCCGTTTGTCGGGTACCGGATTTGGGCAAGTCGGTTCAGCTGCTCTGTTCTGAGTTGCAGGTCCGCGCGGCTTCGATAGCCTTCAGGGTACCATCAAGGTTTACGGTGAAGCCGGTTTCTTTTTCCGGAAATACGGTCATCTCGTATTTCTTCATGACGTCATCGACGAATTGGGGATTATTCGCCAGGATATAGCCGCCAGTGTACCCATCCGCGAGGTGCTTGGTTTTCTTCCGCGCCTCTGCTGAGTAGACGTTGCCATCCAGTGACAGGATGATCTCTTCCTTTTTGCCTTTTAGGCCAATGTCGTTTTGGGTGAAGACACCGAGATAGCCCATTTCGTGATCTTTGGTCAGGCCCATTTGAACGACGTTGTTGTTCGCATCGACGCGTTCGATCAGGCAGGAACCGCGGGTATCATCTACATAGATGGTCCAGCCGGATTCTTCGCCCCATTTTGTAAAGGTATCATTCTCTGACGGGATCACATCGCTCGAGGCGAATGCAGCGGTCGTACTAAACAGGCCGAGGATTGCGGCGGTTTTCAAAGAAGTTTGGAAATTCATAGTACACTCCAATTTTCTGGATAGTGGACAGTGTGTGTGCAGGCAAAAACACACCAATTCAGAATATTGAATTTGTTGGAAAATTGAAGAATGTAGAATCTGACCGGCTAAAACCTGCCGATCCAACCTGACTGCTAGGCAAACAAGTTGAGCACAGAATTCGGTTCTGCGGAATCAGTCCGCGTTGTTGATGCGTCCACGCAGTTCTTCGGCCTCTTGCCGGGCGGCGCGCAGGCCGTCCATGGCAGCGGCCAGTTCAGCCTCGGCCTGAGTCAGTTGATTGGTCAGCTCGGCCTCGCGCTGTTGCAGATAGGTGATCGCCTGATCGCGGGTTTCTTCGGCTTCGTGCAACTCTTGGCTCATGCGATCCAGATCTGCCACGTCGCTTTGACGCACGCGGGACAGGCGGTGGGCCAACCAGTTGGCAAACCAACCCATGCAGAAGGCCGCGAACAGGATGATGGCTGTGGCGATGATGAATTCGATTCGGTTCAACTTACTGGTCCCCTGCATCCGCGTCTGAGGCGGTCGTGTCCGTCTGTTCGGCCTTGATCGTCTCCGCTTCGATCGCGTCCAGCCCGGTTTCCGGGTTCTCGATCGGCTCGGGCCGGATCAGGCGGAATTCAATGCGGCGGTTCTCTTCGCGGCCTTCTTCGGTGTCATTGTCGGCGATGGGTTGGGTCTCGCCATAACCCACGGCGGTATAGCTGGCCGTGGGCACCCGACGCCCGCGTAGCTCATTCAGGATGGACTGTGCCCGCGCCTGGCTAAGCTGCTGGTTCATTTCTTCACGGCCTTGACTGTCGGTATGACCCTGAATCTCAAGTCGGATCGGGCCGCATTCCCGCAAGATGTCCGCGATCTGGTTCACCGTATCGCGTGAGGTGGTGGCAACCGTAGCCGAACCCGGCTCAAAAGCGATCTTGGTACCTGCCTGAACCTCGGCAATGCGCTCCTCGCAGACCTCGGGGTCGGGCAGTTTGTCCTCGGGTTCGGTCGGCTCCTGATAGGTGATGGACAGGGTGAATTCCTGCGCGTCGCCCAGTTTTTCGGACAGTAGTCCTGCGATATGAGCCTTTGTGTCCGGGTCGTGGCTGACACCGTTCAGCACAAGATCATCCGGCGTGACCCTCAGTGCGCCGTTGTGCAACTGAGCCAGCGCCTCGAGCCCGGTCAGGACGCGCACCGGCCAGCCCATCGGAAGCCCATCGGGGGCAATGCGGGTTGCTGTGTAAACCTGTTCCGACCCAAATGCCGCACGGGCATAGCTGTCGACCATGTTGCGCTGGGTGTCGTCGCCCAGACGCCCACGTATCTGCACCAGCCCTTCGGGGCTGCGTGTCGCCGTGAATTCGGGTGGGCCGGACCCTGTGTCGGTTTCGGGTGGCGGCAGGATTGCGTGCAGGGCAAAGACCGGGGGCAACGCGCTTTCAAGCTCACCTACTACGCGGTCAAAGGTTCCGGTATCGGTGCCCTGTGCCGCAGCCAGAGTGATATCCGCATCCGACATCGTAACAGAGCCACCGCCCAGTTCGGCCACCGCGCGAATGCTCAGTGCGGCGGCTTCGGACCAGCGGGGCGAGGGTACGCCCAGCCCGATGGTGCAACTGTAGGGGCCAGTCAGGCCAGCCTCTTGCGCGGCGGCAACAATCGCTGCGCGGGCCTTTTCATCCTGGGCAGAACAGGCGTCGAAATAGCTGCCGTTTTCGTCGATCAAAAAGCGCAGGGTAAAGGGTGTGATCACCGGGCGCGGGGCCGAGATCGACAGGCCAATCCGCAGGCTGGGCGGAGCCGCGCGAGTCAGGTCCTGTTCCAGCTGTTCCTTTTCCTGCTGGCTGTCGGCAATTGCCGTTATCTTGACCAATCCTGGGCTGGCCGAGATTTTGGCGCGGGGCAGGCGGGTTAGGGATTCTAGGGCATAGCTGACCGCGTCGTCCCATCCCTTGGGTTTGGGGTAGTCGGCGGTCTCCAGCAAGTCCGAGACGTGACCGCCGCTGTCCAGATCGCTCAACCGATCGATCAGCTCGTCGCGGTCTTCGCTGGCTGGGATCAGGCCGATTACCGAGATGCCGCTGTCGTTCCGCAGAATCTCGGCAGAAAAACGAGGCGCAGCCAGCTCTGTGGTTGGGGCCACCTCCATTTCGTCAATCACGCGTGAGGTGTCGACTTCAGTACCAGCGGCGGTCAACGCGTTGAATCGGGTGGCTTCGTCGGTAGCAGTGCCCGTCAGCACAACACGCAAGCCGTCCGAATGCACTTCGGCCCAGTCATGCCCCTTCAGGTCCAGTGCGCGACGCACGGCAAACTCGGACGTTTCTTCTACCTTTGTCACCGCAAAGCTGGCGGCCAGCAGACACAGGCCCGCCGACACGAGGAAGATAAGGGCAACGGCAAAGAAATAGGGCAAACGCATGTGTGGGTTATCGACTCCTCAAGCGATTGTGCGCACTCTTACAGAGCGCCGCGCCAAGGTGCAATCAGAGCAGCAGCGCGACGCAGAGGAAGATCAGCGGAATAAGGCCAGTGTCCCGGTTGGCGCGGAACAATTGCAGCAGTTTCGCGTTGTCTTCGGTATCCAGCCCTCGCAATTGCCAAGCCATGTGCCAGCCCATAGCCCATGGTCCGGCCAACGCGACGGCCAATGCCAACAGAGAGGCCTGAGATAGCGCTCCATCGATGATGGCCAGCCCCATCAAGAAGACCGTGGCCACAAGGAAGTATTTTAACCAGCGCGCGGTATCTTTGCCAAACAGCCGGGCGGTGGACTTGATCCCAATCAGCTCGTCATCCTCGGCGTCCTGGTGGGCGTAGATGGTGTCATAGAACAGCGTCCAGGCAATCCCGGCCAGGTACAGGGTGATCGCTGGAACGCCAACTGTCCCGGTATGGGCAGCCCAGGTCAGCAGGATGCCCCAGTTGAAGGCCAGTCCCAGAAACACCTGCGGCCACCATGTAAAGCGTTTGGCATAGGGGTAGATTGTAACAGGCAGCAGGGAGAGCACACCCATGGCAATTGCGGCCTGGTTGAAGGTCAGCAGAATTCCGAGCGCCAGCAGGCATTGCAGACCCATCCAAACCACGGCCTGCTTAACGCTGACCTGACCGGATGGAATCGGGCGCGAGCGTGTGCGCTCCACTTGCCCGTCAAACTCACGGTCGGTGATGTCGTTCCAGGTGCAGCCTGCGCCGCGCATCAGGAAAGCGCCGATGGCACAGCCGATAGCGATCCACAGGTCTTCCCACCGGGGATTGCCGTCGCTGAGGATTGCCAGCGCGAGACCCCACCAGCAGGGAATCAGCAAAAGCCATGTGCCGATGGGCCGATCCGCGCGACTCAGGCGTAGATAGGGGCGGGCGAAAGCGGGTGCGTGTGTGTCGACCCAGTTGCCACTGACCGCATCGGCGACCTGACCGTCTGGTGTTGGGGCGTTGCCTTGCATATGTAACGTCTCATGAGTGCAAAGATCAGACTGTATGTAGAGCACCCTCTGGGTCCGGGGCAATCGGTAGATTTGACGCGCGAGCAGGCGCATTACCTGTTTGGCGTCATGCGGCTGGCTGTGGGCGGGCAAGTTGCCCTGTTCAATGGCAAGGACGGAGAATGGCTGGCCGAGGTGGCCGAGGCCGGCAAGCGCGGTGGCGTTCTGAGCTGTGTGGAACAGACCAAACCGTTGCAGCTGCCGCCGGATCTGTGGTTCCTGTTTGCCCCGATCAAAAAGGCGCGCACCGATTTCATCGTTGAAAAAGCAGCGGAAATGGGCGCGGCGCGGATACTGCCCGTGCAAACCGAGTTCACCAATTCCGAGCGCATCCGGCAGGACCGTCTGCAAGCCCACGCCGTTGAGGCCGCCGAGCAATGCGGCGGCACCTTCGTGCCCGAGGTGGCCGATTTGCAGCGGCTCGACCGCCTTCTGGATGCATGGCCCGAGGGTCGGCACCTGATGTTTTGCAATGAGGCCGAAGTTGGCTCCGCCTTGCGTTTGGCGGCGAACGAAAAGGGTCAGCCATGGGCCATCCTGATCGGTCCTGAGGGTGGGTTCTCGGATCGCGAACGCGCACGGCTGACGGCGCTGCCTTATGCTCATGTGGTCAGCCTTGGCCCGCGCATCCTGCGTGCCGATACGGCGGCTGTTGCAGCGCTGACCATGTGGCAGCAAGCGCTGGGGGATTGGTCGTGACGTGGCGAGTCGCGACGGACAAGGACGTGCCCCTGATCGACGCGTTCCTGTCACAACACATTCAGACCTCGATGTTTCCGCTTGCCAATCTTCGTGATCATGGTTTGCAGGCTGCGCATCCCCGCGCGTTGAATGCCTGGCTTATGGGAGGTGAGCCCAGTGCCGTGTTTTCGATCACCAACGAAGGGATGGTCCTGCCGCAATGCCCCGACTGCACCGACACAGAACTCTCGGACGCGGTTGACCTGATCCGTGGCCACCAGCTGTTTGGTCTGGCGGCCGAAGCGACTCAGGCCCGCCGGATCATGCGGCTGGCCGGTTGGGAAGGCCGCCCCGCGACGCTGAACAGTGATGAGCCCGGCTTCTCGTTGGATTTGGACAAGCTGGTGCTGCCCGATGACGACGGTGCTGAGCTTGTGCCTTTGGGAGCGCTTGAAAGGACCATCGCCGAAGCGTGGCGGGAAAACTATCTGATCGAGGCCATGGACTTCGCTCCAGACAGGGCGCAGGAACAGGCGAAAAAAGATATTGCTGCCTATTTGGATCGCGACTCGCACCGGGCGCTGCTGATCGACGGACAGCCGGTTGCTATGACCGGCTTCAACGCCCGCCTGCCCGAGATCGTGCAGATAGGAGGCGTTTACACACCGCCCAAGCTTCGCGGGCAAGGCCATGCAAAACTAGCCGTCGCATTGCATCTGCTTGAGGCGCGCAACGCCGGAGCGACCCGCGCGGTTCTGTTCGCGGCTTCCGAATCCGCCGCGCGTGCTTATATCGCTATTGGTTTCCAACCGGCGGGTCACTACTCGCTGATCCTGTTTACAAATCCCGAGGACCCGGCATGAGTTTCATCCGACCCGAAGCCAAACTGACACTGTGGCGCTGGCGCGAGGTGTTGGTCGCGGGACTTGTTCTGCTGGTTGGCCTTAGTTGGATTAGCGGTCCAGGCGGATTGCTCGGCTGGTTGGGCTGGGTGCTGGTTCTGGTCTCAGTGGCGCTCGCCGTCATAGGAATCCAACGCGCCCGTTTCCGTACCGGTGTCGGTGGTCCCGGTGTCGTGACCATCGACGAAGGGCAAATCACCTATCTTGGCCCACTGGACGGAGGCATGGTCGCCACGCGGGAAATCGAACGGCTCGCGCTGGACCCGACCTCATCCCCTGCGCACTGGGTGCTGGAACAACCGGGCCAGCCGGTGCTTCACATTCCTGTGAATGCCGAAGGAGCCGAGGCGCTGTTCGATGTCTTTTCGGCGCTTCCGGGCCTGAAAACCGAACAAATGTTGGCCGAACTGAATGGCGGAGCGGCCCATCCGGTGGTGATCTGGGAACGCACGCCATCGCGCCCCGCACATCTCAGGCTGCATTGACACTGGCGCGGTTTGCCCCCACGACTGACCAACTAGACAGACACATCAGGATCGGAGCGCGATTCATGTCCATCCCCCAGTCCGGCGGCGGACCGATCGAACGCCATGAGCAACTGGCCGAATATCTGGAATCGGGCTGCAAGCCCAAGCAGGATTGGCGTATCGGGACCGAACATGAGAAGTTCGGCTATTGCAAAGATACCCTGAAACCTCTGCCTTTCGAGGGCACCCGCTCCATCGTGGCGGTGCTTGAAGGGCTGCGCGACCGCCACGGTTGGGCCGAAGTGCGCGAAGCTGGCAAGCTGATCGGTCTGGAGAAAGACGGCGCCAACGTCAGCCTCGAACCCGGCGGCGCTTTGGAATTGTCGGGCGCTCCGCTGGAAACGATCCATGAGACCTGCGATGAGGTGAACACTCACCTGCGTGAGGTGAAGGATATCGCCGACGAGATTGGCGTGGGCTTTATCGGTCTGGGCGCGGCCCCGATCTGGACCCATGACGAGATGCCGTTGATGCCCAAAGGGCGTTATCGGTTGATGAACGACTACATGGAGAAGGTCGGTACCATGGGCCGCGCCATGATGCGGCGCACCTGCACGGTTCAGGTCAATATCGACTTCGGGTCCGAGGCCGACATGGTGCAGAAACTGCGTGTGGCGCTGGCGCTGCAGCCGGTCGCAACGGCCCTGTTTGCGAACTCCCCGTTCTTTGAGGGTAAGGTGAACGGCCAGAAAAGCTGGCGCAGCTATATCTGGCGGCATCTGGATGATGCGCGCACCGGAATGCTGCCTTTCGTGTTCGAAGACGGCTTTGGATTCGAGCGTTACGTGCAATACGCGCTCGATGTGCCGATGTATTTCGTCTACCGCGATGGCCAGTATATCGACGCGTTGGGCATGTCCTTCCGCGATTTCTTGCAGGGCAAATTGCCCGCTCTGCCGGGTGAGACGCCGACCCTGTCCGATTGGGCCGACCACCTGACCACCGCTTTCCCCGAAGCGCGGATCAAGAAATTCATGGAGATGCGCGGCGCCGATGGCGGCCCGTGGCGCCGCTTGTGTGCGCTACCCGCATTCTGGGTTGGCCTGACCTATGATCAGGGTGCGCTGGATGCGGCTTGGGATCTGGTCAAAGGCTGGGATGCGGAAACCCGCGAATCCTTGCGGATCGAAGCCGCCAAAGACGGGCTGCAGGCGCAGGTTGGCAACATCAAAATGCACGATCTGGCGCGCGAGGTGGTCGCGATATCCGAGGCCGGTCTGAAATCCCGCGCCTTCCCCGGTGCAGGCGGCTTGGTGCCCGATGAGACGCATTTCCTGAACGCTCTGAAAGACAGCATCGAATCCGGTAAGGTTCCGGCGGATGAGTTGCTGGATCACTATAGCGGCGATTGGAATGGCGATCTGACACGGGTGTTTCCCGAGTACAGTTATTGAGAGTGGCGCAGCGGATTTAAGACAGTCTTTGCCAAGGTTTGCGTCTCGGGTTGAAAACTCGGCTGGTTGCAGGGTACCAGCGAGTATAAATCTGTTGGACTGATCCATGGCCCGCATCAGCGAACTGCACTATTCCAATGCCTACGCGGCAAGCTCGGGTGAAAGCGAGTTTCTGGAGGTTGCGCTTAGATCAGATGAGCTGCCGGAAAACTTCACGGTGTCCTTCTATCAGGCCAACGGTCAGGTCGGGATTGAGATCCCTTTGGATCACCCGGACGTTCAGTTTACAATCGACCCGGACAACAACGAGAAAGTCTATGTCATATCGGCAGACGACTTTCCGATCCTGCTGACCGATCCTAATGGCGGCGGGTCGACCAACTACGAAGCCTATGCGCTGACTAACACCGATACCGGCGAGGTCATTGATTTCTATGACATCGGTGGCGGTACTCAGAACATCGTGGCGCAAAACGGGCTGGCGGCGGGTGAAACCTCGGTGAACCTGCCGGTTCTGGTCGGGCCGAACCAGACCACCACCACATTGCAATTCAACCAGCCGGACCCGGATACGCTGGTCTACGGTTCCGTCGATCCCGGAGATTCCGGAGCCGCCTGTTTCACAGCCGGAACGCTGGTGGATACTCCGGATGGGCCCCGGCTGATCGAAACGCTGCAGCCGGGTGATATGGTCGACACGCTGGATGCTGGTGCGCAGCCCGTGCGCTGGGTTGGGCGGCGCACGGTGTACGGGCGGGGTCGCTTTGCTCCGATCCGGTTCCGTGCCGGCACTCTGGGGGCCAGCGCCGATGTGGTGGTGTCTCCGCAGCACCGCGTCCTGATTTCAGGCTGGCAGGCTGAATTGATGTTCGGCGAAGATGAGATCCTGGTGCCCGCCAAATCTCTGGTCAACGGAACCTCTGTGGCCGAAGCGCCGCGCGACGTTGTCACCTATGTTCACCTGTTGTTTGATCGTCACCAACTGGTCTCGACCAGCGGCCTCGTGTCGGAAAGCTTTTTTCCGGGGCAAGAAGGATTAGCCGGCCTTCCTTCGGACACGGCCGAGGAACTGTTCGCCCTGTTCCCCGAGCTGCGCCTGCATCCCGAGGCTTACGGCGCCGCTGCCCGCCCGGTTCGTCAGGACCGGACCGTGGCATTGTTGCGCTCTGCCTGATTGGGCGGCTGTCCCCCTCTTGCTTTCGCGGACTGCTGTGATAGCAGGGCCTGAACAGAATTCAGGGGCCACGGTCAGGAAGCGTCATGGACGATCTTAAGGCAAAATATCTCGGTCAGATCGCCGATGCAGGCGACGAAAACACGCTCGAGGCGATCCGCGTTGCCGCTGTCGGCAAGAAGGGCGAAGTGGCGCTGAAAATGCGCGAACTGGGCAAGATGACGCCCGAGGAACGTCAGGTCGCAGGCCCTGCGCTAAATGCCCTGAAGGATGAGATCAACTCGGCGCTGTCAGCAAAGAAAGCCGCTTTGGCCGATGCTGCGTTGGATGAGCGTCTGCGCACCGAATGGCTGGACGTCACCCTGCCGACCCGCGCGCGCGGTCAGGGCTCGATCCATCCGGTCAGCCAGGCGACCGAGGAACTGACCGCGATCTTTGCCGAACTGGGCTTCTCGGTGGCCGAAGGGCCGCGGATCGAGACCGACTGGCACAATTTCGACGCCCTGAACATCCCCGGCCACCACCCCGCGCGGGCCGAGATGGACACGTTCTATATGCACCGCGCCGAGGGCGACAATCGCCCGCCGCATGTGCTGCGTACCCATACCTCGCCGGTTCAGATCCGCTCGATGGAGCTGCAGGGCGCGCCGATCCGTGTGATCTGCCCGGGTGGCGTGTACCGCGCCGACTATGACCAGACCCACACACCGATGTTCCATCAGGTCGAGGGGCTGGCCATCGACAAGGATATCTCGATGGCGAACCTGAAATGGGTTCTGGAAGAGTTCGTGAAGGCGTTCTTCGAGGTCGACGACGTCGAACTGCGCTTCCGCGCCTCGCATTTCCCCTTCACCGAGCCGTCGGCCGAGGTCGATATCCGCTGTTCCTGGGACAATGGTCAGCTGAAAATCGGTGAGGGCGACGACTGGATGGAGATTCTGGGCTCGGGCATGGTCCACCCCAAGGTGATCGCCGCCGGTGGCATCGACCCCGAGGTCTATCAGGGCTTTGCCTTTGGCATCGGCATCGACCGTCTGGCGATGCTGAAATACGGCATTCCTGATCTGCGGGCGTTCTTTGATTCCGACCTGCGCTGGCTGCGCCACTATGGGTTTGCGGCACTGGATATGCCCAACCTGCATGGTGGTTTGTCGCGTTGAGTGAAGTTGAAGTGATCACGGCATGCGAAAATGTGTGCCGTGACTATTTTTGGTTGTTGAACGCCGATCCAAGAGTAATCCAAGGAATGCTGACGGTCGGCGCTGCTATTATTGCAGCAATTGTAACGCTCCATATTGCTAAGAGCGTTTACCCAGTCCAAAAAAACAAAGACAGGGAAATAAAAATTGACGAAGAAAAGCGAGTTGTATTTCGCGAGTTTCTAAAAAGCGTTGATATGATCATCAACCAAAGATTGTACAATGAAACTGTTTCGAAGATTGACGCGTACAGAGAATTTAAATCTGCACTAAACGAAGTGCTTATTTTTTCGGACCCTGAAACCGCAAAAAAAATGTGGGAACTATATGAAAATGTTTCTCAATACGCAGCGGAATTGTCTCAATTTCCTCAAGAAGGAGCTATCGATTATAGCTTAGTCAGGGATGCCAAGGATGCAGCAGATGCAAGCTTCAGGTCGGCAATAAACGCCGCAAGAAAGGAACTTGGATTGGCTGAGCTCGAATTAAGAATTAATCTAGCAGTCTTGTCAGCGTCTCAGGCGGATCAGAGCTAACCTGAAATAGCATATATATTGGGTTTTGCCCCACGGGGTTGTGACGTGACAGCGGGCGCAGGCTCGCTAGGGTTCGACAGATGATTTACCGACTGCTCTGTCTCCTCCTGCTGACCGCCACTCAAGCCACGGCTATCGAAACCTGCCACGGCGATACCGCCTGTCAGGTCGGCGACCGCTCGTATCATGTGCTGGAACCGGACGGGTGGGATGGCGAAACGCCTTTGCCGGTGCTGCTGCATTTCCACGGCTGGGCGCGGCAGGGAACCGTAGTGGTGAATCACGAGCGGATCGCAGGCGCGACCAAGCTGCGCGGCGTGTTGCTGGTGGCCCCGAACGGGCTGGGAAAAAGTTGGGATTTCTGGACCTCGGACACCGGCGACGTTCCATTTGCTGACCGGGTGTTGGAGGATGTGGCCAAGCGTTATCCGATTGATCCGGAACGCATTTACGTCTCGGGTTATTCCTTCGGCGGCGCGATGGCGTGGCGTTATGTCTGCCAGTCGGGCGATGACACGTCGGCGCTGCTGGCCGTTGCCGGCTCGATCCGTCAGACCGAGCACTGCCCGCAAGCCCCTCGTGAGGTGCGCCATGTGCATGGCCTCAGCGATACGGTGATGGATTTTCCTTACGGGACAAATGGCGACACGACCTATCCGGTGGCTTTGTGGCGCGAGAAATACGATTGCCATGACGCCACCCCGCGCGGTGATTGGAGCGTGGTGCCGATCCTGACGCTCAGCCGGGTGGAGTGGACCGATTGCGCGCAGGGGCAGGTGGTACTGGACACCCATCCGGGCGGGCATTTCATCCCCCATGGCTGGATCGGGCGGCAGTTGGATGAGCTTTTGGGCCGCACCCCCACCTATCCGTGACGTCCAGCGCTTGCACCCCGGCCCATTCTTTGCCATTGCCTGTGCCGACTGGATGTTTGCCAAAAAAGGCCCCGTGCAATGAAATTCACTCTGTCCTGGCTGAAAGACCACCTCGACACTGACGCTTCGGTTGATGAGATCGCCGAGGCGCTGACCGATCTCGGGCTTGAGGTCGAAGAGATCGTGAACCCGGCGGACCGGTTGAAGGGCTTTACGCTGGGCCATGTGAAGCATGCCGAGAAACACCCCGACGCCGACAAGCTGCGCGTCTGCACGGTTGATACGGACGAGGGTGAGCTGCAGATCATCTGCGGTGCCCCCAACGCACGCGAAGGCATCACTGTCGTGGTCTGCAAACCGGGCATGTATATCCCCGGCCTGGATCTGACGATCAGCGTTGGCAAGATTCGCGGTGTCGAGAGCTTTGGCATGATGGCCTCTGAGCGCGAGCTGGAACTGTCGGACGAGCATGACGGCATCATCGAGCTGCCCTCGGGCGAGGTCGGTGACAAATTCGTCGATTGGCTGGCCGAGAATGAGCCGTCCAAGATTGATCCAATGATCGAGATAGCGATCACTCCGAACCGTCCCGATGCTTTGGGGGTCGAGGGAATTGCCCGCGATCTGGCCGCGCGTGGGATCGGTACGCTGAAACAGCGCGATTACGCGCCGGTGCCAGGCGATTTCGAAAGCCCGATCAAGGTGACAATCGACGAGGATACTCTGGACGGCGCGCCGCATTTCACCGGTCGTCTGATCAAGGGCGTGAAGAACGGCCCCAGCCCACAATGGCTGCAGGATCAGTTGAAGGCGATTGGTCTGCGTCCGATCTCGGCTTTGGTGGATATCACCAACTACATGACTTTCGACCGCAACCGCCCGCTGCACGTGTTCGATGCGGACAAGGTGCAGGGCAACCTGCGGGTGCATCGCGCCAAGGGTGGTGAAAAGCTGGTTGCGCTGGATGAGAAGGAATACACCCTGCAGCCCGGCATGATGGTGATTTCGGATGACAAGGGTCCGGAATCCATTGCCGGTATCATGGGTGGCGAGGAAACCGGATGTACTGAAGAGACCGTGAACGTCTTCCTCGAAAGCGCGTTCTGGGATCATGTGCAGATCGCGCTGACCGGGCGTGCGCTGAAGATCAACTCGGACGCGCGGTATCGGTTCGAACGTGGCGTGGACCCTGAATACACGCTGGAAGGGCTGGAACAGGCGACGCAGATGATTCTGGATATCTGCGGTGGCGAGGTGTCCAAGGTGGTTGAGGCCGGAAAAGCCCCAAACCATGCGCGCGCCTATAAGCTGGATGCCGAGCGCGTGCAGTCTCTGGTCGGGATGGACATTCCCGAAAGCGAACAGCGCCAGACCCTGACCCGTTTAGGCTTCCGTCTGGAAGGTGAGATGGCGCATGTCCCCAGCTGGCGCCCCGATATCATGGGCGAGGCCGATCTGGTGGAAGAGGTCGCGCGGATCGCGTCCCTGACCAAGCTGCAGGGCAAGCCGCTGCCGCGCGTCACCGATGGCATCCCCAAGCCGGTGATGACGCCGACACAACGCCGTCAGTCGATGGCACGCCGCACCTGTGCCGCGTTGGGCTACAATGAATGCGTGTCCTACACCTTCATTGATCAGGCCTCGGCGGCTCTGTTCGGTGGTGGGGACGAGGCGACACAGCTGGAAAACCCGATCTCCTCCGAGATGAGCCACATGCGCCCCGATTTGCTGCCCGGCCTGCTACAGGCCGCTGCCCGCAATCAGGCGCGTGGCTATGCGGATGTGGCCCTGTTCGAAGTTGGCCCGGTCTTCCATGACGGAGAGCCCGGCGATCAGAAAACCCAGATCACCGGCCTGCTGGTTGGTCGCAACGGTCCCAAGGACGTGCACGGTGCCTCGCGTGCGATCGACGTGTTCGACGCCAAGGCAGATGTCGAGGCCGTTCTGGCTGCTATCGGCGCGCCAGCCAAGGTTCAGATCCTTCGCGACGGGGATGCCTGGTGGCACCCGGGGCGTCACGGCAAAATCTGCCTAGGCCCGAAAAAGGTGCTGGGCGTTTTTGGTGAACTGCACCCGCGCATCCTGCAGGCGATGGATGTCAAAGGCCCGGCGATGGCATTTACCATCTGGCCGGACGAAGTGCCTCTGCCCCGTAAATCTGGCGCCACCCGCGCCGCACTGGAATTGCGTGACCTGCAAGCGGTCGAGCGTGACTTTGCCTTTGTCGTTGACGAGAGTGTCGAGGCGCTGACTCTGGTGAACGCCGCTGCTGGCGCTGATAAAGCGCTGATCGAAGATGTGCGCGTCTTTGACGAATTCATCGGCGGCAGCTTGGGTGAGGGCAAGAAATCTCTGGCAATCACCGTCCGCCTGCAACCGACGGACAAGACGCTGAAAGAAAAAGACATTGAAGCGGTGGCCGATAAGATCATCGCCAAGGTCACCAAGGCAACTGGCGGCGTTCTGCGCGGCTAAAACCTGAATTCCGGTAAGAGATCAACGCGCCTTCGGGCGCGTTTTTCGTTGGGCTTTCCCGGATCGCAGCATAAGTAAGCGTGGGAACAAAAGCGGAGATACCCATGGGCCTGAACGTTTACCTCTCTGGCGAAATTCACACCGACTGGCGCGAACAGATCATCGACGGCGCGCAGGGTTTGGACATCACCTTCAACAGCCCCGTCACCGATCACGACGCCAGCGATGATTGCGGCGTGGCCATTCTGGGGGCTGAGCCGAACAAATACTGGCATGACCACAAGGGCGCGATGGTCAATGCGATCCGGACTCGAAAAGGTATCGCAGATGCCGATGTGGTCGTGGTCCGGTTTGGCGAAAAGTACAAGCAATGGAACGCGGCCTTTGACGCGGGCTATGCGGCGGCGCTGGGCAAGTCGCTAATCGTGCTGCACGGCCCCGATCACCAGCACGCGCTGAAAGAGGTGGATGCCGCCGCGCTGGCCGTGGCCGAAGAACCGCGACAAGTGGTCGAGGTGCTGCGCTATGTGCTGACTGGCAAGCTTCCGGGCTAAGAAAACGAAAAGGGCTTGCGCGCCGATATGGCTGCAAGCCCTGTTTCAATAGGTTGCCTGACGATCAGTCCCGAGCGGGTGTCACCAACCCTTTTTGCACGGCGGGCCGTTCAAGGAAGCGGTCAAGATAGGCCGCTACGTTGGCGTGATCGTCCCAGCCGACCAAATCCTTGGCTTCGTAAAAATCCAATCCGCGCAGCCAGGGGGCGATGGCCATGTCGGCAATCGAATAGTCTCCGGCGATCCAGTCCTGCCCCTCAAGCTGTTGATTGAGGACGTTCAGCAGGCGTTTGGCTTCATTGACGTAGCGCTCGCGGGGGCGGGGGTCTTCGATCTCGCTGCCGGCGAATTTGTGGAAAAAGCCAAGCTGTCCGAACATCGGGCCAACGCCGCCCATCTGGAACATCAGCCATTGCGTGACGCGGTGCTTGTCGGCCTTGGTCTGACCGATGAACTTGCCGGTCTTTTCGGCCAAATACAGCAGGATCGCACCGCTTTCGAACAGGCCAATGGGCTCTCCGTCCGGGCCGTCGGGGTCGATAATCGCGGGGATCTTGTTGTTGGGGTTCAGTGACAGGAACTCGGCACTTTTGACATCCGCATCTGACAGAGTGACCTTGTGCGCCTCGTAGGGCAGGCCGGTTTCTTCCAGCATGATCGAGGCTTTCACACCGTTGGGTGTGGGGAAGGAGTAGAGCTGAATCCGGTCCGGAAACTGAGCAGGCCAGCGGTTCATGATCGGGTGAGACTTGGTGTCCAGCATGGGGGCTCCTGTGTGGATTTCCCCTGAAGGTAGGGCGCGTCGGGGCAACTTGTAAGCCCTCACCGTTGTGCATTGCCGGTCAGTGGGTGTTTGCATGCGAACAACGGGGAATTCCGACGCATCTGACACCTAGACCAAAGCGTGATTTTGGCTCACAAGTTAACGAATCCCGCGCGAAAGACGCGGGCTTCTTGGTTTTGAAAGGATAAACGCGTGGATGAGGTCGTAACACAGGTGGGTGCCTTCGCCCCGCTGATCATGAATGCCGTCAAGGCGCTGATCGTTCTTATCTTGGGGTGGATCGTGGCCGGAGCGGTCGGAGGCCTTGTGCGCCGTCGGATAAACGCGACCCCGCAGATTGATCCGACGCTGGGCAATTTCATGGCCAGCCTGATCAAATGGGCTATTTTGGCCATGGTGCTGGTTGCTGTTCTTGGGATTTTCGGAATCCAAGCCACTAGCATCGTTGCCATACTGGGTGCTGCATCGCTGGCCATTGGTCTGGCGTTGCAAGGAACGCTCAGCGATTTGGCGGCCGGTGTCATGTTGGTGGTCTTCCGCCCGTACAAGCTGGGTCAATACGTGGATATTGGCGGTACAGCAGGGACGGTGAAGGATTTGAACCTTTTCACCACAGAACTGGTGACGCCGGACAACGTGCAGATCATCGTACCTAACGGACAAAGCTGGGGCTCGATCATCACCAATTATTCGGCCCATGATACGCGGCGCGTCGATCTGGTGTTTGGTATCGACTATGGCGACAGCGCGGACGAAGCGATGAAGATCATTCTGGATGTGGCCAAAGCCGATGAACGTATTCACAGCGATCCCGAGCCTTGGGTGCGTGTAACCAATCTGGGTGACAGCTCGGTTGACCTGACTGCGCGCCTGTGGTGCGCGGCAGCGGACTACTGGGATGTAAAGTTTGAAGTCACCAAAGCGGTGAAAGAGGCGTTCGATACCAAAGGCGTGTCGATCCCGTATCCGCATTCGGTGGAGATTCACAAGCAGGCGTAAGCCTCCCGCCCGTCGATCGGGCATTGAAATGCCCTCCTCCGGTCGAGCTAGGCGCCGCGCGATCAGCGCGGCGCCGTTTCGTTTGTGAGACCGTGGTGCCAGAAACAACAACGCCGCGCTTTTGGCGCGGCGTTATGCCCAAGCCTGTAAAGCGCCCTTTGGAAAAGGACGCTTTTAGAGGCGGGAGTGCTTTTAGTTCAGCAGAGTTGTCGGATCGACAACGTCGATGTTGAGTGCGGTGCCAACGGCTTCGTAGGTCAGCTTACCGGCGTGGACGTTCAGACCTGCCAGCAGGTGCGCATCGTCCTTGCAGGCCTGTTTCCAGCCCTTGCTTGCCAGCGACAGCATGAACGGCATGGTCGCGTTGCCCAGTGCGATGGTAGACGTACGGGCAACCGCGCCGGGCATGTTGGCGACGCAGTAGTGCATGATGCCATCAACTTCGTAGACCGGTTCGGCGTGAGTGGTGGCTTTGGAGGTTTCGAAGCAACCACCCTGGTCGATCGCAACGTCAACCAGAGCTGCTCCGGGCTTCATGGTCGACAGCTGTTCACGCGAGATCAGCTTCGGAGCAGCAGCGCCGGGGATCAGAACCGCACCGATGACCATGTCGGCATCCTGGATCAGCTCAGCAGTTGCACCGGCTGTCGAGTACTGGTTCTTGAACTGACCACCAAAGACGTCGTCCAGATAGCGCAGGCGCGGCAGCGAGCGGTCCAGAACGGTGACATCTGCGCCCATGCCGGCTGCAATCTTGGCTGCGTGCGTGCCAACAACACCACCGCCGATCACGATCACCTTGGCTGGGCCCACACCAGGAACACCACCCATCAGAACGCCACGGCCACCATTTGCCTTCTGCAGGGTCCACGAGCCGACCTGAGGTGCCAGACGACCGGCAACTTCGGACATCGGGGCCAGCAACGGCAGGCCGCCTTTGGAGTCAGTCACGGTTTCATATGCGATTGCAGTACAGCCCGATTCCAGCAGGTCATGCGTCTGGTCTGGGTCCGGTGCCAGGTGCAGATAAGTGAACAGCAGCTGACCTTCGCGCAGCATCTTGCGCTCGATCGCTTGCGGTTCCTTGACTTTGACGATCATGTCGGCGGTGGCAAATACCTCTTCCGCTGTGTCGATGATCTTTGCGCCCGCGGCGATGTAGGCGTCATTGTCAAAGCCCGAACCGAGACCAGCATTGGTTTCGATCAGAACCTCATGGCCGCGTGCTACGGCCTCTTGTGCGGCATTGGGAGTCATGCCGACGCGGAATTCCTGGGGTTTGATTTCCTTGGGGCAACCGATTTTCATTTTTTGCTCCTCCATTCATAAACTGCTTAAATAATGGGCATTCTGAGGCGCAATTTCTGTGAAACTCTGCCCGCAATCGAACTTTTATTTGCGAGATTTTCCTATATATTGCCGAAAACTCGCAAAGGAATTGCGTGAATGAGCCTCGACACGACAGATAAAAAGATTCTTGCGGCCCTTCAGCGGGACGGTCGGATGTCGAATGCGGAACTGTCTGAGCAGGTCAATCTATCGCCCTCGGCTTGCCATCGGCGCGTTCAACGGTTGGAGGCGGACGGTTATATCCGCAACTATGTGGCGCTGCTGGATGCGCGAAAGATGAATGTGCCGACGACCGTGTTCGTCGAGATCACGCTGCAGGGGCAGGCCGAAGAACTTCTGGATGCATTCGAAAAAGCGGTGGCACGTATTCCCGACGTGCTGGAATGTCACCTGATGGCCGGAACTGCGGACTATATTCTGAAGGTCGTCGCCGAAAACACCGAAGATTTTGCCCGCATTCACCGGCAATACCTGTCGCGGCTGCCGGGGGTCGCGCAGATGCAAAGCTCTTTTGCCTTGCGCACTGTGTTCAAAACCACTGCCCTGCCGGTTTAGCGCTCAGGCTGGACTGGGATAGGTGAACAGGGCCAGATGCGTGGCGTTGAACCCGAAGTGCATCAGTACAGGCACCCAAAGCCGCCCTGTCGCGTAATACCCTAGACCACAGGCCGCCCCGAGGATTGAAGCAAAGATTACCAACGCCGGGCCGCCGCCCACATGGGCCAGACCAAACAACAGGCTGGCTGCTGCGATCCCCAAGGCGGTGCCGATTTTCGAGGCAAACATCGATTGCAGATATCCGCGGAAAAAGGCCTCTTCTGTCAGGCAGGTCAGAAACAGGTTCGTCAAGGCGAAGATCAGCCACCATTCGGGCAAACCAATCTCGGGTCGTACTGCACCTGTGATGAGACCAAACGCGAACAAAGCAGGCAATGTCACGAGGCCGATTGTCAACGGTACGACCATGATCGGCTTCGCGCCGCGGGTCATACCGGGCCAGGCCAGAAGAACAGCGAATAAAATCAGCGGTTTATCCAGGTTGAGATACATCGTAAAGGCAGAACTATCTGGCCCGGCCCTCACCTGATCAAGTACCAAAAGGTTGTGGAAGCCAGGGATCAGATGCGCCCCCAACGCCAGGCTCCAGAAGATCAGTACCAGATGTCCTGCAAAGGCTGCAGTTCCGCTCAGACGGGGTAGCCCCGCGGCACCCAACAGTCCTATCGCCGCAATTGCGATGGCCATTGGTGTCACCAGCCCCAGTGCCAGCGTGATGCCCCCGAACGTCGCCAATAGGGTCAGGCCCAGCCAGTGGCGGTTTGACACCGCGCTGATTTGCGCAGCAATCAGAATGAACCAGGGCCAAACTACGGGCAAAAGGGAAAGGAAATGTGCCACGGCCGCCTCATGGGGTTTTGGTCCCATTGATGCCGTCAGAATACAGCCGGTGGCAAGGGCACAGATGGCAGGATTACGCCAAACTGTTGGCAATGCGGCAATTCTGACGGTTGTATCCAAGCGCATGTGAGTTCAAATATGAGACAAGACCACACCACTTTTGCGCCGCCTTGACCTGACCGCGATAAGCGGTTTCGCTTAGGGCGCGGCGTTCATCAATTAGTCTGATGACATCAGGTGGTTACACGCGCCCTGTATGGTCCGAACCCGATAGACGATAAGGATATGACCTTGGCTTACGAAAATAACGACGCCCCCAAAGACTGGCTGGAAGCCGAGTTGGAAGACACGCTGGACGAAGATTTCGAGATCGAATTCAGCGAACCCATGCTCTCGATGGAAATACGCAAGATCTACAAGGACCAGCACCCCGACATGCTGGACCGCAAGGTCTATTTCCGCAATCTGCTGCGTCTGCAGGCCGAACTGATCAAGGTGCAGGATTGGGTGCAGCATACCGGGGCCAAGGTGTGCATCCTGTTCGAAGGGCGCGACAGTGCCGGCAAGGGGGGCGTGATCAAACGCATCACCCAGCGCCTGAACCCGCGGGTGGCCCGCGTGGTCGCGTTGCCCGCACCCAGCCGTCGGGAACAGAGCCAATGGTATTTCCAGCGATACGTCCCGCACCTGCCCGCAGCTGGAGAAATCGTGTTCTTCGACCGATCGTGGTACAACCGCGCTGGGGTCGAGCGGGTGATGGGGTTTGCCAACGAAGATCAGGTTGAACAGTTCTTTCAGGACGTTCCCGAATTCGAACGCATGCTGGTGCGTTCAGGGATCATTCTGTTGAAATACTGGTTCTCAATCACCGACGAGGAGCAGCAGCTGCGATTCCTTATGCGTATCCACGATCCGATGAAGCAGTGGAAATTGTCACCGATGGATTTGGAATCCCGCATCCGCTGGGAGGCTTACACCAAGGCCAAAGAGGATATGTTCTTCCGCACGAATATCCCCGAAGCGCCTTGGTACATCGTCGAAGGCAATGACAAAAAACGCGAGCGCTTGAATTGTATCGAACACCTGCTCACCAAGATTCCGTACACGGATGTACCGCAGGAAAAGGTCGATCTGCCGGATCGTAGGTACAATCCGGAATACGAGCGGCGCATCCTGCCGGATGAGTTGCACGTGCCCAAGATTTACTGATCAGAAAAAGGCGCAACGGAACCATCTCACAAACACAGCTCATAGAGAGTTGCCGTTGCTGGTGTCACGTTAAACACGGCACGGTTTGTCTGAAAAATAGCTGCGGCGCACCCTGATGGCGCGCCGCGTGTGGCATGAAACCTTAGACAAAGTCCATCATGCAGTTGCCACTGTAGGAAAAAGATACGAATTCCCACTCCATTTGGTTGGCGTCCGCATCTGATGCGACCTCGGGTGCGACCGGGGTATCGTCGCACTTGTTCCAAGTCAGCCTAAAGTCGTCCTTCTCAGGTGCTTGGTAGGGGTTCATTCTGAAGTCGTCGACCAGAACCAGCAAATCATTCACGAAGTCGTCGATCGCAGCAAGGAAGGCCTCGACGTCGAAGCAATCGCCAGCTGGGTTGTTCGTTTCGGTAATTTCCGTTTCCTCGACCGGATCTTCTGTTTCGGTGACGTCGGTGTCAGGCGTTTCCTCGACCGGATCTTCTGTTTCGGTGACGTCGATGTCTGGAGTTTCCTCGACCGGTTCCTCGGTTTCGGTGACGTCCGTATCCGGTGTATCCTCGACCGGTTCTTGAACCACAGGCTCTTCAGGCTCTGCAATGACGTCCGTGGGCGGTGTGGGCGCGACGCCACTGTCCAGCATCACTTCGGCATCGGTGGTGGCAAAATTCTGGGTCACCATGACGGCGTCCCAGCCGTTGTACTCCCCTTCTTCGATCCCGATTCCGATATACTCATAATCGGGGTTCAGAATGTTGGCCCGATGGCCGGGGCTGTCCATAAGGCTCTGATGCAGCTGTTCGACGTCGTCACTGATGCCTTCCGGACCGCGTTCCGATTGCCAGGCGATGTTTTCACCCGACCGCCAGCTGCCGGTGAAATCAAATCCGGCATCTCGCATACGCTCGGTCGCGCTGGAACCGCCCGCCCCAGTGTGGCTGAACGTGTCCGTGTCCAGCATCCAAGTGCTGTGATCCTCGGCCGAGTCGTTCAGTTGGGTTTCCAGTTGCAGCGGGTTCAGCCCGCGGGATGTGCGCTCTTCGTTTATCAGCGCCAGCATTTCCTGCTCGAAAGTACTTGCAGTCGACATTTTTGTCTCCGTTTGAGTGGTCGTCTGAATAGACTGGGCCAATTACAGGGGAGACGGAAAAAACGGATAGGCCAGTAGTACTTTTGAGCGAATTTCAGCAGGTGCGTGCTACCGATACGAGATTCGTTGCGCTGCAAAACGCCGGTCAAAATGCTGCTGGGTCGAAATTGGCAGGTTGTCGCCGATCACTATGGCCGATTCGGCGAAATACAACCGGTGTTTGAAACGACAAACCCCCGGGCGGGGCCTCGGGGGTCGTCAAATAGTGTCATCCAAAGCTGGACGAGCAAGATCTTAGAGCAGACCTTCGCGCTGGGCTTTCTTGCGTGCCAGTTTACGGGCACGGCGGATCGCTTCAGCTTTCTCGCGCGCTTTTTTCTCGGACGGTTTCTCGAAATGTTGCTTCAGCTTCATTTCACGGAACACGCCTTCGCGCTGCAGCTTTTTCTTCAGGGCACGAAGCGCCTGATCGACGTTATTGTCGCGAACACTAACCTGCATGTGGTTGTCACCACCTTTCTAGATAGAGTTGCAAGGAAATTGCAGGAATTGGCCGTATAGCAAAGCCGGTCTATCTTGTCTAGTACTGGGTCCGAGAACCGGAGAACCGCCATGACCGTTACCTATGAAGATGCAAAACAACAACTTTTGGACGCGATTCTGATCCACGTGCCCTTCGATGGCTGGTCTGAGGCGAGCTTTCGTGCCGCCATTACCGATTGCGATATGGATGACGGTCTGGCGCGGGCGATCTGCCCCCGTGGCGCGGTTGATCTGGCGTTGGCCTTTCATGCGCGCGGTGATGCCGAGATGGTAGAACGCCTGAAGTCCACAGATCTGAGCGAGCTGAAATTCCGCGAACGTGTTGCCGCTGCCGTCCGGTTCCGGCTTGAGGCTGTGTCGGACAAGGAATTGGTGCGCCGAGGGATGACGCTGTTTTCTCTGCCCACCCACGCGGCGGACGGGGCAAAGGCGTTGTGGCAGACCTGCGATCTGATCTGGGACACACTCGGCGATACTTCGGATGACGTGAATTGGTACACTAAGCGCGCGACCTTGTCTGGGGTTTATTCTTCGACCCTGTTGTTCTGGTTGGGCGATGATTCTCCGGATCATGAAAAAACGTGGGAGTTTCTGGATCGCCGCATCGACAACGTCATGCAGTTCGAAAAGCTCAAGGCACAGGTGAACGACAATCCGCTGTTCAAGCCGTTCCTTGCGGTGCCGAACTGGTTCGCCAAGCAGGTGAAGCCGCCGATGAAGATGCGGGCCGATCTGCCGGGAATGCTGAACCCGCGCAAGTAAGCATCTGGGCCTTCCGGAAATTGCCTGCTAGGCATTGGGCAAAGGAGGATTTGCCCATGACCCAGACGATGCGCGCCGTAGAAATCTCGCAGCCCGGCGGCCCGGATGTTCTGCAACTGACCGAACGCCCCGTGCCCGAGCCGCAAAACGGCCAGGTGATCCTCAAGGTTGCTTATGCGGGGGTGAATCGCCCCGACGCGTTGCAACGGGCCGGGGCTTACGACCCGCCCCCGGGCGCCAGCGATCTGCCGGGGCTTGAGGCCTCGGGCGAAGTGATCGCCGTCGGCGCGGGTGTCGAGGGGCTTTCGGTCGGCGATCAGGTTTGCGCGCTGCTACCCGGTGGCGGATATGCGGAATACGTAGCCACCCCCGCCGCACATTGCCTGCCGGTTCCGACTGGAATGGGAATGAAAGAGGCCGCCTGTCTGCCCGAAACCTTCTTTACCGTCTGGTCCAACGTCTTCATGCGTGGCGGGTTAAAGGCCGGAGAGCGGTTTCTGGTGCATGGCGGTTCGAGCGGCATTGGCACAACGGCGATCCAACTGGCCCATGCCTTTGGCGCCCGGGTCTTTGCCACCGCCGGATCAGATGAGAAATGCGAGGCCTGCGTCAAACTGGGCGCCGAGCGGGCGATCAACTACCGCGATGAGGATTTTGTCGGCGTCATGCGGGCCGAAGGCGGCGCAAACCTGATCCTTGATATGGTGGGCGGCGATTATATCCCCCGCAACGTCAAAACGCTGGCCGAGGATGGCCGTCTGGTGCAGATCGCCTTTCTGCAGGGGCCGAAGGTCGAGCTGAACTTTGCCCTGATGATGGTCAAACGCCTGACACTGACCGGCAGCACCCTGCGTCCGCAAAGCGATCTGGCCAAGGCGAAGATCGCTCAGGAACTGCGCGAGGCGGTCTGGCCGTTGCTGGAGGCCGGGAGGGTGGCCCCCGTCATGGACAGCGAGTTCGATTTGGCAGAGGCGTCAGCAGCGCATGCGCGGATGGAAAGCTCTGGCCATATTGGCAAGATCGTCCTGAAGGTCTCAGGTTAACACAAGCGCGCGGGGTAAGCCCCGCGCCAGCCCGTCAGGCGACGGCCCGGCGATACAGATGCCATGTGGCGTGGCCCAGAACCGGCATCACAACGATCAGTCCCAGCAGCATCGGTATCGAGCCGATGACCAGCAGCGAAGCGACGATGAAACCCCAGGCCAGAATGACGCCGGGATTGTGCCGTAGCACCCGCACCGAGGTCACAACCGCCACCGGTAGCCCCACCTTGCGGTCCAGCAGCAACGGAAAACTGACCACGCTGATCGCCAGCGCGACCAGAGCAAACAGGAATCCAACAGCGTTGCCAAAGATGATCATCGTCCACCCAGCTCCAGTGGTGAAGACTTGCGTGACGAACGCGCCAATGGATGTGGGCAGATCAGGGCCTAATGTGTGGACATAGATGCTCTGCGCGACCATCAGCCAGATCAGCAACCACATGACCAAATAGAAGCCCAGCATCAGAATCGCTCCGAATGAGGGTGACCGGAACACGCCAAACGCGTCCAGCCAGTGAACATCGCCGCCTTGTTCGCGTTTGCGGCTGATCTCGTACAATCCCACCGCAGCGACTGGGCCAATCAGGGCAAAGCCCAATATCAGAGGCGCCAACAGCGGCACCATGTTTCGGTTCAGACCGAAGCCGAACATCAGCAACCCCGCTATGGGGTAGATCAGTACGATGAATATGGCATCGGCCCGGGTTTCCAGAAAATCGTTATACCCTGCCCTCAAACAGGCTTTCAGGTCCTGCATCGTCAGGGTCTGCACCACCGGCAGGTGCCGCGTATCCGCGCTGCCGATGCGGTTGACGCTTTCTGCTATGTGATCGCCGGTCGCACTGATGTTCTGAGCGGCCCAGCTGATCGGATTTCCAATCGTTTTGGCCATCTTTCTCCTCTCCCTTTGCGTATCAGCGCAGCAGAGTGAATCCGGCATGGGTTGCCCTTGGCCGGACCAGCCGGCAACGCCCGACCGTTAGTATAGCACATTTTTTCACCTTGCGGTTGCGCGATGCGGATTTGTGCCGATTGCCCTTATTTTCAGGCGTGTTAGCTTGGCCTCAGGCAACAGGAGGTCAGCATGCAGCAAACGGCAAGAACCGTCGTCATTCACGAACACGGCGGCCCCGAAGTTCTGAAGATCGAAGACCGCCCCGTAGGCGATCCCGGCCCCGGAGAGGTCCGCATTCGCCATCACGCCTGCGGGCTGAATTTCATAGATGTTTATCAACGTACGGGGCTTTATCCGCTGAGCCTGCCGCACCCATTGGGTATGGAAGCTGCCGGTGTGATTGAAGCCGTCGGCGAAGGTGTGACCCATCTTGAGCCCGGTCAGCGTGCGGCCTATGCCACTGCGCCTGCCGGGGCCTATTCGGAAGCGCGCGTAATGAATGCGGCACAGGTCTGCCCGTTGCCCGACGGTATTTCCTTCGATGCGGCGTCGGCAATGATGCTCAAGGGTATGACGGTCGAATATCTGTTCCACCGTACTACGCCCCTGAAACGCGGCGATACCGTCTTGTTTCATGCGGCTGCCGGCGGAGTGGGGCTGATTGCCTGCCAGTGGGCCAAATCCGAGGGGATTACCCTGATCGGCACTGCTGGCACCGATGAAAAATGCAGCTTGGCGCAATTCAATGGCGCAGCCCATTGTATAAACTATCGTAAAGAGAACTTTGCCGACAAGGTAGCCGAAATTACCAGCGGCAAGGGCGTGGATGTTGTGATGGACTCGATCGGAGCGGACACGTTCAACGGGTCGTTGGACTGCCTGAAACCACTGGGGATGATGATTTCTTTTGGCAATGCCTCAGGGCCGGTTCCGCTTATGGATCTCGCAATTCTGGCAAAGAAGGGCTCGCTAAAAATCACACGGCCAACGCTCTTCACTCATATTGCCGATCATGCCGCCTGTCAGGCAATGGCCCGGCGTCTGTGCGGCAAGGTTGAAGGTGGAGAGGTCAAAATTCACATCGACCAGCGGTTTCCGTTGGATCAGGTGGCTGACGCCCACCGCGCCCTTGAGGCACGTCAGACCACGGGTAGTACGGTGCTGGAGTTGTAAAACACGTCAGGCCCGGCGCGAAATCCGCCGGGCCAATCTTCGCAAGGTGTCAGAACCGATAGGCTGCGCGGAACTGAATGGTTGTCGCATCCACGTCGATGCCGGTCGAATTGAAATTGTTGAACTCGTGATACAGGATTTCGCCACCGACGCTGATATTCGGGGCAACGATCTGTTCGTAGCCTGCGCCGATGAACCAGCCGTTATCGCTGCCAAGATTGTCGGTTCCGGCCTCGGCGTAGCCGCCGACCGCGTACAGCAGGCCCTCCGGGATCACGTTGTAACCCGCCCGCGCCTTGATGCGCCAAACGTCCTCGACCTCGACGCCTGGAGCCAGGTCGATGCCGGTCCAGTCATAGTCAAAGCCGCCGCCAACGACCCAGTCACCCAGATCATAGTCATATCCAAGGATGATACCGCCGATGGTTCCGGAGCCATCCACACCCGAGATATTGGTGTCGATATCGGCGTAACCAATCTGGCCACCGCCGTAGAATCCGGTCCAATCGCCCGAGGATTGTGCCATCGCCGAGCCAGCCGCTAGGGTTGCGATAGCGGAAGCTAGAAGAAATTTACCTGTCATTGCGTAACCTTTCGTTCGAATTGGTCTACTGCAGTTTTGTGCTGCTCTTTCGTCTCTATTTTTCACTACGGCCCGGTCTCACGACCGGATCACAGTTCGTTTGCACATTCCGACCCGAAGGAAAGCGCCACGGTTGTGTTCTGTGGCGGGGTTGGTCCGTTAAAACCGAACACTTTGTTTGCTGAAGATGTAGTTTTGCTACAGGGGCGTTTCAAATAGCAATCGGCGGCAGAGTGTTCTGCCGCCGATCTGAGAGTTCCTGTCAGCGAATTATTGCTGCAGCTCTGCCGGAGTTTTGTCGGCAATGGTTTCCCAGTTGGTGCTGGCCTGCTCGATAAAGCCGGGGATGTCGCCTTCCCAGCGTTCCTGAATGTCCTGTGACAGGTTCAGGTAAAGCTTGTTGTCGACGATTTTCCAGTAGGTCGGGTCACCGTCGAACTTGAAGCCCATCGCCGCGCCAAATGCACAATAGCCACCATATGCAGGCAGGTATGCTTCCGGGTTCGCTTCGAAGGCCGCTTTGTTCTCTTCACTGGCAAAGCGGTACAGCGCTTCGTTGTGCAACGCGGTGATACGGTAGTCGCCTTTGGTCGGCTCACCTGCGGTGAAGTAGGCGACCGGGTCATAGCCCTGCATTGCCAGACCGGTTGAGCTTGCGTTCAGTTCAACGCCTGCAGCCAGAGCCGAGCTTGCGATTGCGACAGACAGCGCGACGCCGCCCAGAATGGATTTGAACTTGTTCATTGGTTTCACCTTTCGTGAACTGAGACACCTCAGGACGCTGAAATTGCGCATTGGTACCCCTTGGATTTTGTCATGTACGGTCGGTAATTGACCGGCACGCAACCAAGCTGGGAAGCCACCCATTCACGTTCAAAGCAATCAATTGTGATTGTGCAGAGGCAAAGAGCCTCTGTTCAAAAACGCGCAGATCAGCGGTGCGGATCGGGCACGAAGCCAAGCACGAATTCCACCACTTTTTCCGCAGGCATCTCGCAGGGGCGCAGCAGCGCGCCGCTGTTACGGGTCAGATAGAGGTTCAGGCTGATGTAATCGCCACCGCCCAGCTCATGCGCCACCAGCTTGTGGGATCTGCCCCCGGCCAGCTCAATACGGCTGACGACATAACGTCTGCCATGGCTGTGACCGGTGGATGATCCCGGCGGGATGGCAAAGAACGCGGTCAGAAAAGCGTCCGAGGCGCTCAAGACTGGCCGATCTTGGGCTCGGTCCCGGCCTTGATCCGCGCCAGATTGGCACTGTGGCGCCAAAAGACCAGCAGGGTCAGGACGATGCTCAGCGCGAAGGTCGAGCTATCTGTCAGCACCAGCACCCAGACAACCGACATCGCGGCCGCCATCAGTGCGCCCAGCGAGGATATTCGCCAGATCGCCGCTGCGACCAACCAGGTCAGACAGCACGCCACGCCCACGCGCCAGTCGAGCGCCAGCCACAAGCCCAGAAAGGTGGCCACGCCCTTGCCGCCCTTGAAGCCCAGCCAGACCGGAAAGCAATGCCCCAGAAACGCAGCCAATGCGGCGATCTGAGCGGCGTCTTCTCCGACCAACGCGCGGGCCAGCAGCACAGCCAGTGCGCCTTTGGCAGCATCGAAGATCAGCGTCAGTGCGGCAGCGGCCTTGTTGCCGGTGCGCAGAACATTGGTCGCGCCGATATTGCCGGACCCGATATTGCGCAGATTGCCCAGCCCCATGACCTTGGCGATGATCATGCCAAAGGGGATCGACCCCATCAGATAGCCAAGCGCGGCCCAGAGGATCAACTGGGTCATCGAACTGTCAAAGGGGGGCATCAAGATCTCCGGTAAACTTCTTGGCCTGCAACATAAGTTGCCGTGACCTTACCTTGCATCCGCTGACCGTCAAACGGTGTGTTCTGTGATTTTGATTTAAGTGAGAACCGGTCCAGCACGAAGGGGACATTCGGGTCGAACAGCACCAGATCGGCGGGAGCGCCTTCGGCCAAACGACCGCTGTCGAGCCCCAGTCGTTTCGCCGGATTCAGCGCCATCGCCCGGAACAGGGTCGGAAGGTCCAATTGGTCCGAATGATACAGGCGCAGTGCCGCTGGCAGCAGCGTTTCCAGTGCAACGGCCCCCGAGGCCGCCTCTTCAAACGGAAGGCGTTTGCTTTCCTCGTCCTGCGGTGTGTGCATCGAACTGATGATGTCGATCAAACCTGTTCGCACCGCTTCAATAACCGCCTGACGGTCGTCTTCGGACCGCAGAGGCGGTTTCACCTTGAAGAAGGTGCGATAATCGGCCACATCCAGCTCATTCAGCGTCAGGTGATGGATTGAGGTTCCGGCAGTGATGTCCAACCCGTTGCGCTTGGCCCGTTCCAGCGCAGGCAGGGCACGGGCGGTGGTGATCTGGTCGGCGTGGTATTTCGCCCTGGTCATCTCGAGCAGGGCAATGTCGCGGTCCAGGCCCATACGCTCGGCCATGGGAGAAACGGCGGGCAGGCCGCGCAGGGTTGCGAACTTGCCGCCGGTGGCTGCCGCGCCCGCGCTGAGACCGAGTTCCTGTGGGTGGGCGATTACCAGCGCGCCGCAAGACCTCGCATAGGTAAGCGCGCGAGAAAACACCTTGGTGTTGGCAACGACATGGTCGCAATCTGTAAAAGCGACCGCACCTGCATCCTGAAGAAAGCCGATCTCGGTCATCTCACGACCTTCACGACCCTTGGTCAGGGCAGCCATGGGCAGCACGTTGACCGGCGTATCCGCCTGTGCGCGGCGTGTGACAAATTCCAGTGTTTCCGGCGTGTCGATTGATGGGCTTGTGTCCGGGCGGGTGACAATGGTGGTCACGCCCCCGGCTGCTGCTGCCAGACCGGCGGATTTGTAGCTTTCCTTGTGGCGCTCGCCCGGCTCGCACACTTTGACGCCGATATCGACAATGCCGGGGGCGAGGCAATGCCCGCCGCAATCGACGACCTGCGCGCCCGACGCTGGGGTTTTGCCCTCACCACGTGCAACAATACGGCCATCGGAGACGCTCAGCCAGCCGGTGCTGTCCGTACCGGTCTCGGGGTCGATCAGGCGGGCATTTGAGAAAACTACAGATGTCATGTCGAGGCCTCTCGGGCTTGGTTCAGTGCCTTCAAAGCGGCATCGGGGTCGGACAGATGGTCAAATCGGAAAAAAGGGTGGCGATCAAACACGACCGCTCGACGCCCAGGCTTGAAGTTCAAAAAACAGTCAATTTTTAAAGTTTTCGACTTGAGGTTTTTGTTGAATTGTCGCGCGTTCTTCGAGGTCACAACATAAACCCGCTGCGCCCGGACAAATCGATCCGCCCACAATGTGAAAGCGAGCAATGCAGTGACACAGGTTAGTTTCCAGAAATCTCTGACAGTTTCCAGCATCCACGGGCTGGTCAACCACATCGCGCAAAGTCCAAGAAGGAGGGCCTTATAGGCCCAACCATATCGTGGTGGAAAATACCCCTGATCCGGACGGCCCGACCACAACACGTCTTCCCCTTCGGGAACATGCATGCGCCACCAATCTGCTTGGCCAACCGTCATGCAATGGCCCTTTCGATTGCGGCTTTGGTGGCTGCGGGGTCCGCTTGGTATTTGATAAGGTGCTTGTCGCCGCCCTTTGTGACGATCTGTACGAAACTGCCCATGATGTTGACGGCATTGATCTGATTCAGCGCAACTTTGCGTGGGCCGGGGCCGGTGAGGGTGGAGTCCGTCATCTCCCACGTGGCGACCAGTTCTTCTGAGGCCAGATACCAAGCGCGCAAGCCAATGGCGGCAAGCCCGGCGGGCGCGCCGGTCCAGGGGTAGGGGTTGCCGACCAACCATAGAATAATCATTGCACCGGCCATCGCCACAGCGGCCAGCCATGCGTTGGTGCGGATGTAGGCACCTTTGTCAGGGGCGAAGGTCACAGGATCAGCCACAGGGCGCCTCCGATAGCGATCAGGATCACCAGCGCCAGAATGGCCGAGCCGACACGGCGGGGTTTGTCATCTTGCGGCGCGGGTTTTGGGGCTGAGTAGGGTTTGGCGCTTTCGGTCTCTATCGGGCCACCGGTCCAGTTGGTGGCCTCTTCGGTGTAAAGGCCGATCAGGCGCAGCCGCCGGTCGGGGGTCAGAGTGGTCGCGTGCCCGCCAAAAGCAGCACTGCGGACGACCATGACCCAACCTTCAATGGCTGCCAAAGCATTACGGTCCAACTGATCTGCGGACACACCGCAACCATCATTCAGATAGCCGTAAAGCCCAAGGTCTTCGAGGTCGGAGACCGGGAAGATGTCGATCTGTTCGGGATCCAATCCCGCGACCCCCAGAACCTGATCGGCGGCACCCGGTTCACGCAGGAACTTCGCCTCTTCCGGGCGCATGTTCAGCGAGAACAGGCGGATCACACCGCGTTCATGGGGGGCGACGGTCAGCTTGCTCATGCGGCCTCGCGCAGGTTGCGGGCCAGCAGTTCCATCGCGGCCATGCGTACAGCGACGCCCATTTCGACCTGTTCCTGAATGACAGACCGGTTGATGTCATCGGCCAGTGTGCCGTCGATCTCGACCCCTCGGTTCATCGGCCCTGGGTGCATGACGATGGCGTCGGGCTTGGCCTGCGCCAGCTTGGCGGCGTCCAGACCATAGCGGTGATAATATTCGCGTTCCGAGGGGATAAACCCGCCGTCCATCCGCTCTTTCTGAAGGCGCAGCATCATTACCACATCGACGTCCTTCAGACCCTCGTTCATGTCGTCGTAGATCTCGGCTCCGAACTCGGCGAAATGACCGGGTACCAGTGTTGGCGGGCCGATCAGGCGAATGCGGTTCTCCATCTTGCCCAGCAGGATCAGGTTCGAACGTGCCACGCGGGAATGAGCCACATCTCCGCAAATCGCGATGTTCAAGCGATGCAGGCGCCCCTTGGCGCGCCGGATGGTCAGCGCGTCCAGCAGGGCCTGAGTGGGGTGTTCATGCTTGCCATCGCCTGCGTTCAGTACGGCGCAGTTCACCTTTTGCGCCAGCAGATCGACCGCGCCTGAATGCGGATGCCGCACAACCAGCAGATCGGGATGCATCGCGTTCAGCGTCATCGCCGTATCAATCAGCGTCTCGCCCTTTTTGATCGAACTGGCCTGCATCGCCATGTTCATCACATCCGCGCCCAAACGCTTGCCCGCGATTTCGAAACTCGCCTGTGTACGGGTCGAGTTTTCGAAGAACATGTTAATCTGCGTCAGCCCCGACAGCACATCGGAATGCTTGGTCGACTGCCGGTTCATGTCGACATATTTCTCGGCAAGATCGAGGATGGCGGTAATATCGGACTGCGACAGATGCTCGATGCCAAGAAGGTGACGATGGGCGAAACGCATGGGCGGGCTCCTGTCTGACAATCGGGCCGCTTATAGGAAGGTCCGCGCGCCTAGGCAACCTAAGGATCAGATCCTTCGGGCAGTTTCTCACATCCGCCTTCGGGCAGACATTGCTCGCCGGGTTTGCACCACTTGCCATAGCCGCAATCCACGGCCTTGATCGGCACGCAGCCCTGATGTTCGGAACATTTGAAACCGGGGCGGCATTGTGATTCTGTTTCTTCGCACAAAAACCAGCCAGGGCGCGAACATCCACCGCCCGGCAGGCAAGATGAGCCCGCCGCGCAGGTCTGTCCGTCGTCACAAAGGGTGGGCAAACCTTCGATCGCAGTGTTCGGGTCAAACTCGGGCGAGGTCCGCTGGCATTCGCCGCGTGCGTTGCAAAACGTTCCTCCCGGACAATCAAGGCGTGAAGTGCATTTGTTCGCTCCCGCAGGGGCGCAGCGGGTGCCCCCGGCCACGCAGCGTTCGAACGGGCCGCAGGTGCGCCCGCCGCCGCAATAGGTGCCACCCAGTGGAATGCAGTGGCCGTCAAAGCTGCATCTTTGCCCGGCCGCGCAGCAGCGGCTGCCGCATTGAAACTGACCGCCGCGGCACTGGCTGTTACGGTCGAAGAGTTGCGCAAAAGCGGGGCCGCTGATTGTTGTCAGCAGCAGGGAAATCAGAAGGAATCGCAACAGAACAGTCATGAATGTTGCAATGGTCCGTGCGCGGGCCGCGGCGATCAAGGCCTATTTGCTTTCCCTCGTTCAAAAGCTGGTTAGATTGAGGGGTATGGAATCGGCTTTGGACTATCATACTGCGCGGGCGCTGCTGGAATGGCAGATCGAACTGGGCGCAACGGATGCAATCGGCGACGCGCCGGTTGACCGTTATGCGTTGCCCGATACTGCGCCCAAGGCCAAAAAGCCCGCAGCTGTGCAGGCCGCGCCGGAAAAGCCCAAGCAGGTCGATCCGGTTCAGGTGGCGAAAGCAGCAGCTCAGGGTGCAGAATCGCTGGACCAGCTACGCGCGGCGATGGACGCGTTTGAGCATTGCGAGTTGAAACGCGGTGCGCGGCAACTTGTCTTTGCCGATGGCACGCCGGGCGCACGGGTTATGATCATTGGTGAGGCTCCGGGCCGTGAGGAAGACCGCGAGGGCAAGCCCTTTGTCGGACGCGCCGGGCAGTTGTTGGATCGGATGCTGGCGGCGATAGATCTGGATCGCACGCGAAACGTCTATATTACCAATGTCCTGCCGTGGCGGCCTCCGCAGAACCGGGACCCAAAACCCGAAGAGATCGGGATGATGAAGCCGTTCCTTGAACGGCACGTAGCGCTGGCAAAGCCCGAGGTGCTTGTCATCATGGGGAATATCAGCTGTCAGGCGGTGCTGGGCAAACGCGGTATCACCCGGCTTCGTGGACAGTGGGATCAGGCGCTGAATCTGCCGGTTATCCCGATGTTCCACCCTGCTTACCTGTTGCGCCAGCCGCAGATGAAACGGCAGGCCTGGGAGGATCTGCTTGAACTGAAAGCTCGGTTGGAGGGCAAGTGATGCGTATTCTGGCGTTTTCCGATCTGCATATGGCGCGCAATCGTGCGGCTGAGGTCGTGGCCGCCAGCGCCGAAGCCGATTTGGTGATCGGGGCCGGAGACTATTGCAATATGCGGCAGGGTTTGGATGAGGCGATGGAGATGCTGTCGGGTATCACCGCGCCGCTCGTGCTGATCCCCGGCAATGCCGAAAGCGCCGGAGAGCTCACCGATGCCGCGCCCGAGGGTGTGCACGTGTTGCACGGTACTGGCATGACCGTTGATGGCCTGCGCCTGTTCGGCTTGGGATACGGCGTGCCGGTCACGCCCTTTGGCGATTGGTCCTGCGATATGACAGATGCCGAGGCCACCGAGTTGCTGGACCGCTGCGACGGCGCGGATATCCTGATTGCGCATTCCCCGCCCAAGGGGCATGGCGATGTCACCTCGATGGGCATTGCGGTAGGATCGGTGGCCGTGCGAGACGCAATCGAACGCCTGCAGCCGCAATTCACATTTTGTGGCCATATTCACGACAGCTGGGGTTATCGCGGTACGATCGGCCGCACTCAGATCGCCAATCTGGGACCCCGCGTAAACTGGTTTGAGGCCACCTGATGATTGAAACGGTTACGCTGCTGGCGTTCATCCCAGCAGCTCTGGCGCTGAATTTCACACCCGGCGCCGATATGATGTTCTGCTTTGGGCAAGGTTTGCGTTCTGGTGCAAAACCGGCATTTGCCGCAAGTGCGGGGACTTCTGTCGGAATGATGGTTCACGTTCTTGTGGCGGGACTCGGTCTCGGAGCCGCCGTGGCAACTATGCCTTGGCTGTTCGATGTGATCCGCTGGATGGGTGTTGCGTACCTGCTGTACTTGTCTTGGGGCGCGATCCGGAACGGGGCGGTGTCTGCCGATGCGCCTGCGCAACCCACACGGTTCGCTTTTCGGGACGGGTTGGTCGTGAACCTGACCAACCCCAAAGTCATCCTGTTCGTACTTGCCTTCATCCCGCAATTCGTAAACCCCGCCACCGGTCCAATTTTACCGCAGTTCCTGATCCTTGGCGTCATCATCGCGCTGGGCGGGCTCGTGGTGAACGGGCTGGTTGGTATTTTTGCCGGGGGCGCGGGGAAGGTTCTGATCTCGAACCCGCGCGCCTCTCGTATCATGGGCTGGGTGACCGGGGGAATTTTCACCGCTCTCGCCGTCCGGCTTGCCATTATGGAAAGGGCCTGACGCTACATGTCACGTATTGACGAAAACAAAGAGTTTATCCCGGTTCGGATTGCAGTTCTGACGGTCTCGGACACGCGGTCGCTGGACGAGGACCGCTCGGGCCAGACGTTGGTCGACCGAATCGAGCGCGCGGGCCATTCGGTGGCCGACCGCAAGATCATCCGGGATGAACGTGGCGAGATCGCGGCCCAACTGCGCCTTTGGGCCGGTGATCCTGACATTGACGTCGTGATCTCGACTGGCGGCACCGGGCTGACGGGCCGCGATGTGACAGTCGAGGCGCATCGGGACGTCTACGAAAAGGAAATCGAGGCATTCGGGACCGTTTTTACCATCATTTCGATGGAAAAGATTGGCACATCTGCAGTGCAGTCCCGTGCCACGGGTGGTGTGGCACAGGGCACCTATCTGTTCGCGCTGCCGGGTAGCCCCGGTGCGTGCAAGGACGCGTGGGACGGGATTCTGGAGAAACAATTCGATTATCGCCACCGCCCCTGCAATTTCGTGGAAATAATGCCTCGATTGGACGAACATCTGCGACGGAAGTAGACTGTTCGCGCGTGTAACTGTTCGTAACCGCTTTGTGGCTTGGCATTTTTCTGTGCCCGGCTACCTTTTGCACATGGCAGCCTGATGCGACCGGGGTAAGTGATAGATGCGATTTCTGAGGCAAAGCCTTGTTGGTGTCTTTCTGGCGTTTCTGACGCTGGCCTTGGTATTTGTTGCGGTGCAACTGATCACCGGAGCGGTGCAAGAGGCGTTGAATCGTGAAAGCGAGCCGCCCGAGGCGCGCGAACGCATCTTCGCCGTCAGCGTTGAGCTGGCTGAGCTTGAGACTGTGACCCCTTATCTGGAAGCCTTTGGCGAGGTGCAGAGCCGCCGCCGTCTGGAGTTGCGTGCAGCGTTGGGCGGGCGGGTGATCTCATTGGCCGAGGATTTCGAAGATGGCGGTGTCGTCACCGCCGGTGAGGTTCTGGTCGAACTTGACCCGGCTGACGCGCAATCGGCCCTGGATCGGGCGAAATCGGATCTGCTGGATGCGCAGTTCGAGGAGCGTGATGCTGAACGGTCGTTGCTGTTGGCGCAGGACGAGTTGAACTCGGCGGAGGCGCAGGCGGGTCTGCGTGGGCGGGCCTTGCAACGTCAGAAGGATCTGCAAACCCGCGGGGTTGGGACGCCTGCTGCCGTGGAAGAGGCCGAACTGGCCGAAGCCGCCGCCCAGCAATCAGTTCTGGCGCGTCGCATCGCGCTGGCACAGGCGGAATCGCGGGTGGATCAGGCCACCACCCTGCTGGCCCGCGCCCGCATCGCGCTTGAGGCCGCTGAACGCGATCTGGATGACATGACCGTCCGCGCAAGGTTCGGCGGGACGCTGACGGATGTGACTCTGGTCGAAGGACGGCTGGTTTCGGCAAATGAAAAGCTGGCCGAACTTGTCGACCCCGATGCGCTTGAGGTCGCGTTCCGTGTCTCGACTGCTCAATTCGTGCGTCTGCTGGATACCGAGGGTGAGCTGATCAATGCTCCTGTCACCGTATCGCTTGAGGTGACGGGCACCGATTTGATGGCCCATGGCCGGATCAGCCGCGACAGTGGTTCGGCAGGTGAAGGGCAGACAGGTCGCCTGATCTATGCTCGTCTGGATGATGCGCCTGGGTTCAAACCCGGCGATTTCGTCACGGTCACGGTCGAAGAACAGGCGCTGGACAATGTGGTGCGCCTGCCTGCGTCGGTTCTGGATGCGGCGGGCACGGTTCTGGTGCTAGGCCCGGATGATCGGCTCGAAGCGCTGCCTGTGCAACTGATCCGCCGTCAGGGCGACGAGGTTTTGCTGCGCGGGCAGGGACTGGTCGGGCGCGAAGTGGTGATTGGCCGGACGCCTCTGTTGGGTGGAGGGGTTCGGGTGCGTCCACTGCGGATCGAGGCAAGTGCCGATCCCGATATGGTTGAGTTGTCCGACGAACAGCGCGCCCAGTTGATGGCGCAGGTCGAGGCCAGCGATCAGATGCCCAATGACGTCAAGGCCCGCGTTCTGGGGCAATTGAACGAGGCTAAAGTTCCTGCCTCACTGGTGCGCAGCATCGAGACCCGGGCAGGGGGTTAGCCGCTATGATGCGCGAGATCCCCGGCGCGGCGGGAGGTATCCTAAGTTACTTCACCCGCCACCGGACGGTGGCCAACCTACTGCTGTTGGTGATGCTGGTTCTGGGCGCAGCGGCGATCCCGGCCATGCGTGCGCAGTTTTTTCCGGACGTAATCCTTGAACGTGTAGACGTGAACGTCGAATGGGAGGGTGCCGGTCCTGAAGATGTGGACAACGGCATAGTCCAGTTGCTGGAACCCGCGCTGCTGGCGGTTGAAGGTGTGGCCAGCACGACCTCAACCTCGCGCGAAGGGCGGGCCAGCATCCGTCTGGAGTTTGAGCCCAACTGGGACATGTCACGCGCCGTAGATGAGGTCAGAACGGCTGTCGACAGTGTGACCAACCTGCCCGAGGATGCCGAAGAACCCTCGATCCGGCGCGGGGCATGGCGGGATCGGGTAACGGATGTGGTCCTGACCGGCCCTGTCGACCCAGACCAACTGGCCAAGTTCACCGACGAGCTGATCAATCGCCTGTTCGCCGTTGGTGTGACTCGTACCACGATCCGGGGGCTCGCCGCGCCGCGCGTGGTCGTCGAGGTGCCAACGGCGCAACTGATCGCCAATGACATCACGTTGAACGAGATTGCCCAGGCTATCGCAGCCGAGGCCATGGCCAACCCGGCGGGTGACGTCACCGGGGCCAACGCGCGCATCCGCACCGGCACTGAAAAGCGTACACCCGAAGAGATCGAGGGCATCGCTCTGCGCAACTACGCCGATGGGTCCAAGCTCTTTGTAGGCGATGTGGCGACAATCAGGGTCGAAGGCGTCAATCGCATCCGCAGCTATTTTGTCGGCGAGAACCCTGCCATGTCTGTGCGCGTGGATCGCTCGAACCTTGGCGATGCCATCAAGATCCAGCATACGGTCGAGGATGTGGTGGCCGAGCTTCAAGCCAGCCTTCCCGAAGGTGTCACGATCGAACTGATCCGCACCCGCGCGCAGGCGATCACTGATCGTCTCGATATTCTGGTCGACAACGGGCTGATGGGGTTGGGTCTTGTGGTCTGCTTGCTGTTTCTGTTCCTGAACGCGCGCATCGCGTTCTGGGTCGCAGCAGGTATTCCGGTGGCGATGTCCGCGGCGATTGCGTTCATGTATATCGGCGGGTTGTCGATTAACATGATCTCGCTGTTCGGTCTGATCATCACGCTGGGCATCGTGGTCGATGACGCCATCGTGGTGGGTGAACATGCCGATTTCCGCTCTCGCCGACTAGGTGAAGAGCCGATGGTGGCCGCCGAACGCGCCGCACGGCGCATGGCGATGCCGGTCTTTGCCGCGACGCTGACCACCGTAATTGCCTTTTTCGGTCTGACCGCCATCGGGGGCCGGTTCGGAGAATTGATCCGTGATATCCCCTTTACCGTGATCGCGGTACTGATTGCCTCGTTGATCGAGTGTTTCCTGATCCTGCCCAACCACATGGCCCATGCCATCGCGCATTCAGCCAAGGAACACTGGTATGACTGGCCCAACCGCGTGGTCAATCGTGGATTCCGCTGGGTGCGAGATCATTTGTTCCGTAGGCTGATCGCTTGGGTCGTCTGGGCGCGCTACGTGGTTGTGGCGATGATGGTGGTGATCCTGGCCAGCCAAATTGCGCTGTTCATCAAAGGTGACGTGAACTGGCGGTTCTTCAACGCGCCCGAGCGCGGCTCGGTCACCGGCAACTTCATCATGGTCGAAGGCGCCACCCGCGAAGACACGCTGGCGATGATGCATCAAGTTCAGCGTGCCACCGAAGAGCTGGGTGAGATCTACGAAGAGCGTCACGGCCGAAACCCGATTGAATATGTGCTGGCCGAGGTCGGCGGCAATTCCGGGTGGTTCAACCTGACCGCGGCGGACGGCAAGGATCAGGACCTGTTGGGCGGGATTTCAATCGAACTGATCGACGCCGATCTGCGCCCCTATTCCAGCTTTGAGTTTGTTGGTGAGCTGCAGGATTTCGTGCCACGCCATCCCAAAGTCGAGTTGCTGACCTTCCGCGGCTGGCGCTCTGGCCCCGGTGGCGATGCGATTGATGTGCAGTTCTATGGCGCCGACGTAAACACGCTCAAGGCTGCGTCCGAGGACTTACAGGCCGAGTTGTCGAAGTACCCTGAGGTTTCGGCGCTGGAGGACAACCTGGCCTATGACAAGGAAGATTTTATTCTGGACCTGACTGCCAAGGGGCAGGCGCTGGGCTTTCGCATCGAAACGCTCGGCCGCGTGCTGCGCGACAGGTTGAACGGGATTGAGGCCGCTACCTTCCCGGACGGGCCACGCAGTGCCGAAATTCGCGTAGAGCTGCCTGACGGCGAACTGACGGCCGATTTCTTGGAGCGTACGCTTATGCGCACACCAGATGGGGTCTATGTGCCATTGGCCGATATCGTTTCGGTTGAGCGCAAATCAGGATTTTCGACCGTGCGACGTGAAAACGGCCTGCGGGTAATTACCGTGATCGGCGATATCTCTGAGGATGATCCGGCCCGAGCGACGGAAATTGCGCGTGCCTTGGGTGAAGAGATACTTCCAAATATCGCCGCCGAACGGCAGGTTGAATGGCAGATGGCAGGCCTGAGCGAGCAGGAGGATGAATTCCTGACCGAGGCGCGCACAGGGCTGATCCTGTGTTTAACCGGGATCTATCTGGTGCTCGCTTGGGTCTTTGCCAGCTGGACGCGGCCAGTGGTGGTAATGGCGATCATCCCGTTCGGGTTGGTGGGCGCAATTTGGGGGCATTACATCTGGGATGTGCCGCTGAGCATGTTCACTGTCATCGGCCTGTTGGGAATGACCGGAATCATCATCAACGACTCGATCGTGCTGGTGACGACCATCGACGCCTATCAGCAGGAACGCGGGCTGGTGCCGTCGATCGTCGAGGGCACGGCCGACCGGTTGCGCCCGGTGATGTTGACGACGCTGACGACGGTACTGGGCTTGACGCCACTGCTCTACGAGGGTTCGCAACAGGCGCAATTCCTCAAGCCGTCGGTGATCACGTTGGTCTACGGTTTAGGCTTTGGGATGTTGTTGGTACTGTTGCTGGTGCCCGCGCTTCTGGCCATTCTGAACGACCTGTCACGCCCGATGACGGCGATGCGCCGGGCAATGCGGGCACCGGATCGGGTTGTGCAAGGTGCTGTAGTCGCCACTGGGTTGGTCCTGTTGCTTTGGTTCGGTTTGACTATGGTGTGGCCTGCGATAACCGGTGCGCCCTTTGGCCTGCTGTCGGGGCTCTACGGAGGGGCAGAGAGCGTTGCGGCCCTGCAAATGGGGCTGGGCGCCTTCATCGCAGGAGCCCTGCCGATCCTGTTGCTGAGTGTCGTATTGTCCAGCCTGCTCTACGCGCGTCTCAGGGGGGCGAGCGACTTAGCCGAGTCATAAAGCGGTTTCCAGCAGATCGATGACCCGGTCGCTCATGGGCAGGTCACCTTGCCGGATTTGCTCAACCGGGAACCAGCGGGCATCCAGCGCATCGTCTCCGGCCACCGGTGTCCCTGATTGATATTGGCAAGCGACTCCGACTAGTAGGTAATGCGACTGCACGGTGCCCTCTTCGTCGCGGCGCAGCAAGTCCAGATTGTCGAGGTAACGCAGCGGTTCGGCGAGGACCGAGGTTTCCTCATGCAGTTCCCGCTGGGCGGCCTGCATGACGGTTTCTCCCCACTCCACATGGCCACCTGGAAAGCCCCAGAGCCCGGCATCGGGTTGCTTACTGCGCTGCACCAGCAACACGCGTGCATCGTAAACCACGACGGCCAGCGCGCCGATCTTAGGGGTTTTCGTCATGGTTTAGCCCGCGCTGCAGCCCTGAATGTCTACGGCGTGATTTGCACCCAACACGGTGATCCGAATCTCGGACCGATCCAGTGCGAAGGGTCCGCCCGAAGCGCTGACCACCTCGGATGTGGCCACCAGTGTATTGCCTTGCCGCGTGGTTTCAGGCTGCGAAGCCCAAAGCGCTGGATTGCCAGGCTCGATGACGGCAACTTCGCGCCCGCCGGCAGAGGGCATGGTTACGCGGGCCTCGATCTTCATGCCGTCTGAGGTCGGGGTCAGGTGGCAGCTTGCGGCTGTCACGTGGGCTTCCTTGGCGGAATAGGGCCGCTGTGCCAATGCCGCCGCTATAGCCGGATTGCGGCCCGCCTCAGCGTCCAGTGTATGGTCAAAATCCAGCCGCTCGGGGATGCAGACGTCCTTGCAGACGCCCAGATCCATGTCCCCACGCAGTCGCACGGGTTTTGCCGGGTTGCGGGGGGTAATCTCGACCGGCAACACCAGTTGATTAGCATAACCGATGGATTGCAGGCCGTTCTGCACAAACACTTCGGGTGCGGGCCAGGTTATCGACACATCACCCACATTCTGCGAGCCGTCCCAGTCAAACTGTGGCGGGATGCCAGCATCACCGGGCGCACGCCAATAGGTTTTCCACCCGTCCTTTAGCGTTAGCCTCAGAGCGCCCAGATAGGTGCCTTGGGCGGTGCGCCCGCCATCCAGCACATCTAATTGCACAACCCCATCCACCGCCTGCGCCTGCGCAGGGGCGTTTACGGCGAAACAAGCAGTTAGGGCGATCGCAGTCGACTTCAGATAACGCTTCATGCCCTTATAAATGCGCCGTCTGGGCCGCGATTCCAAGTCACGTTCCGGTCACCGGCATGAAATCTGGCGAAAATTGACCTGATCCCTTGCCAAGCCCTGTATGCCGGGTTCATTGTTGAGAGGGGACGAAGCAAGAGTTGTAATTCCATGGATCTGACCGGAAAACTGTTGATTGCGATGCCCGGCATGGGTGATCCACGCTTCGATCATTCGGTGGTTTACATCTGCAGTCACGGCGATGACGGGGCGATGGGCCTGATCATCAACAAACCGTCGGACCTGCGGATCAAAACCCTTTTGAGCCAATTGAACATCGCCTGCCGCATCCCGGTGGTGGGCGAGCGTCTGGTTCATTTTGGCGGCCCGGTTGAGATGTCGCGCGGATTTGTCCTGCACAGCGCCGATTATGATGCCAACCTGCACTCGATGAAAATCTCGGACGACTTCAGTATGACCGCAACGCTGGATGTGCTTGAGGATCTGGCCTCGGGTCGCGGACCTTTGAATTCGACGCTGACGCTGGGCTATTCCGGCTGGGGGCCCGACCAGTTGGAGGATGAGATCGCCATGAACGGCTGGCTGACCACCGAGGCGAGTTCGAAACTGGTGTTCGATGTGCCGGATGATGAAAAATGGGAGGCCGCGCTGGCGACGTTGGGTGTTGACCCGCTGACCTTGTCGGCCAGCGCCGGACGCGCCTGATCAGCTGTCGCGCGGCGCTGCGGCGCGGCGCAGGCGGTCGTTGATGGCTGCACCCAAGCCCCTTTCCGGAATTGGTGAGACGGCAATCGGACGGCCCGTGGCATTCAGCGTGTGAAGGGCCGAAAAGAGATTTGCCGCAGCCTCGGTCAGATTGCCCTTTTCCGACAGGTTCAGATCACATGGAACAGGACCGAACCCCATCAACACCTCATCGCCTTGTGTGTTTTCGGCATTTAGCCGAACGGGCGCGTCTGGCGCGTAATGGGATTGCAGTTGGCCCGGCGCCGTCAACAGGTCTCCGGCCTGATGAAGATGCAGCTGCGTGTTCAGCACGGATTCGATTTCGTCCAGCGCCACGCCGCCGGGGCGCAGCAGAGAAGGCTCTCCAGCCAATCCGACAATGGTGGACTCCAACCCGACACCACAGGGGCCGTCATCGAGAATCGCCGCGATGCGCCCGTCCAGACCGGCGCGCACGTGATCGGCGGTTGTCGGGCTGATCTGGCCCGAGGGGTTGGCTGATGGGGCCGCGACAGGGCCATCAAACGTGGACAGCAGCGCGCGGGCTGTACCATGCGCAGGAACCCGCACCGCCAAAGTGTCCAAACCAGCCGTAACCAGTGTTGAAATGCCGTGCCCCTCGCGCAACGGCAGTACCATCGTCAGAGGGCCGGGCCAGAATGCTGCGGCCAACGCTTCGGCCTTGTCGGACCATTCCACGTATCGCTGTGCGGCCTCGATAGATGCCACATGCGCGATCAGTGGGTTGAAGCTGGGCCGCCCCTTGGCCGCATAGATGCTTGCCACGGCCTCTCCGTTTCGCGCGTCGCCGCCCAGCCCGTAGACTGTCTCGGTGGCGAAGGCGACCAGCAGGCCTTGCCGCAGCAGGTCTGCTGCCTGCGCAATTCCGTCCGGATCGGCGGATAGTTCCTGTGTGCCGTTGGGGATCATATCTGGTGACGCCGCGTTTTGATTGCTTGTACCATTTGGCTGGCTAGGTAATCGAATACATCAAGGATGCATAAAGGTGGGCATTGCAATTTCCAACCCCACCCGCGAAAAACCGAACAAACAACCCCGAGGGTAGACATGCCATACCGCGCGCCGATTTCCGACTATGAACTGTTGTTCCGCCACGTTGTCGGATTCGATAAGATTGCGGCAACCGAAAAATTCTCGGAAGCCAGCGAGGATGTGGTCAGCGCGATCCTCACTGAAGCCGGCAAAATGTGCGAAGAGGTGATGGCCCCGCTGCAGCGCCCCGGCGATCTGGAACCTGCACGTCTGGAAAATGGTGTGCTGAGGACTTCGCCTGGATACGCCGACGGCTGGAAAGCAATTGCCGAAGGTGGTTGGGTTGGGATGAGCGGTGATCCCGAATATGGCGGCATGGGTTTGCCGATAGCTCTTACAACGGCAGTGAATGAGATGATGTCGGCCGCATGCCTGTCTCTGCAACTGGCACCGCTGATGTCTCAGGGTCAGATTGAGGCGCTGGAGCATCATGCCAGCGACGAGCTGAAAGCACTGTATCTGCCCAAGCTGATTTCAGGTGAGTGGGCTGGCACCATGAACCTGACCGAACCTCAGGCCGGGTCGGATGTGGGTGCGCTAACCTCGAAGGCCGAAGCCAATGGTGATGGTACCTATGCGGTGACAGGGCAGAAAATTTTCATTTCGTGGGGTGACAACGACTTCACCCAAAACGTCTGCCATCTAGTGCTGGCGCGCCTGCCCGATGGGGTGCCCGGAACAAAGGGGATCTCGTTGTTCCTGGTACCCAAGTACCTACCGGATGAAGACGGCAATCCCGGCGTGGCGAATGATCTGAAAGTAGTCTCGCTGGAACACAAGATGGGCCTGCATGGCTCGCCGACCTGCGTGATGCAGTATGACGGTGCCAAGGGCTGGCTCGTGGGCAAGGAACATGGTGGCATGGCGGCGATGTTCACCATGATGAACAACGCCCGTCTGGGCGTTGGCGGTCAGGGCGTGGGAGCCGCTGAAGGGGCCTATCAGCACGCGCTGGCCTATGCACTGGAGCGCAAACAGGGCAAAACGCCGTCTGGTACTATCATCGACCACGCAGATGTGCGCCGGATGCTGATGGGTATGCGCGCCGATACTTTTGCTGCACGGGCGATCATGCTTGCCAATGCGGCCGCCATCGATATGGCCAACGCCACCGGCGACTCCGAGTGGAGCGCACGTGCCGCGTTGTTGACCCCGATCTGCAAGGTCTTCGGGACCGAGGCCGGAATGCGCGTCTCCGAGACTGGCGTACAGGTGCATGGTGGTATGGGCTTTATCGAAGAAACTGGCGCGGCCCAGTATTACCGGGATGTTCGCGTCACCGCGATCTATGAGGGTACCAACGGTATTCAAGCCATGGATCTTGTGGCCCGCAAGATGATGGACGGGGGCGAGGCGGCCTCGCGCCTGCTGGATGAGATTGAAGATCACGCCGAACAAGCCCGCGCCACCCTGCCAGACTTGGCCGGACCCGTTTGGGAGGCGACCGAAAGCCTGCGGGAAACCACCGAGTGGTTCGTGGCGCAATCTGACATGAACACCCGCTTCGCCGGAGCTGTGCCTTATCTGCACGCCTTCGCTCGTGTATTGGGAGCACACTATCACCTCAAGGCGGCGCAGGCTGAACCCAAAGGGCCGCGTTTCAAACTGGCGCGGTACTACATCAACGCATTGTTGCCGGAATACGCAGGTCTGTTGGCGCAGGCGCAGAACGGAGCCGATGATCTCTATGCCCTCAGTGCCGAGGAGTTGGTAGCCTAATGGACGGGGATAATCCTTTGGCCATCCGGTATCCATGGCCCGAACCTCCGGCCTCGGGCGAAGCGATTGAGGTTGCCGAAGGCGTGCTATGGATGCGGCTACCGCTGCCCATGGCGCTTGATCACGTCAATATCTATGCGCTGGATGACGGAGATGGCTGGATGGTGATCGACACCGGTATGTCATCGAACAAGACCCGGCGCATCTGGGAAAAACTGATGTCAGGCCCACTGGGCGGCAAGCCGATCAATCGGGTTGTGGTGACGCATCACCACCCCGACCATGTGGGCAATGCAGGTTGGTTTCAGTCCGAACACGACGTGGAACTAGTAGCATCGCGGACCGCTTGGCTGTTTTCCCGGATGCTTCAACTGGATGTGCAGGAAAGCTGGCCGCAGGAAACGTTGGACTATTACCGCAGCGCGGGCATGGCGCCCGAGATTCTGGCCAAACGGATGTCCGAGCGCCCGTTCAACTACTGCGATACGGTTTATCCAATGCCGCTGGGCTTTACCCGTATTAAACAGGGCAGTGTGATCCGCATGGGTGGGCGCGACTGGGATGTGCATATGGGCAACGGCCATGCGCCCGAACACGCCACGTTCTGGAGCCGCGACGACAATCTGGTGATCACCGGTGATCAGATCCTCAGTTCTATCAGCCCCAATCTGGGCGTTTACGTTACGGAACCTCTGGCCGACCCGGTCGCCGAGTGGCTCGAGGCGTGTGAGCGGTTGCAAGAGTTGGCGCGTCCCGACCATCTGGCTCTGGGTGGCCATAAACTGCCCTTCACCGGGCTGCCCACACGGATGAAACAATTGATCGACAATCACCATGGCGCGCTGCGCCGCCTTCAGGAGTTTCTCGACCAGCCCAAAACTGCTGCTGAGTGCTTTCTACCCTTGTTCAAACGCCAGATCGGCGCAGGTGAGTATGGGCTTGCCTTGGTCGAGGCGGTTGCACATCTGAACCATCTTTACCACATTGGAAATGTCACCCGGACGCGGCGTGCGGATGGGGCGTGGGAGTTTCAGCGCAAAGGGTAAAGCCATGCAAGATCAGATCGAAACATCGGCCGAGGCGGCGGAAGCGGCGGCTTTGCCCCGGTGTTATGAGGTGCATGCCAACCCGAATGCCAAGTCCGGTGCAAAGGATTTGCCCGGGCAACTGCAAAAACCGGTTGCGACCAAGAGCCCGGCGCAATGGGCCTATGAGCGGCTGATCCTGTACATCCAGAATTTCGAGCAAACGCTAACCGGCGATCAAGAAGTCGCCATGGGATTCACCGGCGGCGATGCGGGTGTGATGCGGATCGAAGGCATGGGTTATTTCGATCCCGATATCATCACCTTTTACGGCTCGGATGCGACCGGGGCGCGAACCCAGCTTGTGCAGCATGTCAGCCAGTTGAACGTGATGCTGCGTGCGCTGCCCAAATCGGTCGAGGACAAGCCCGCCAATCGCATTGGGTTCCGGCTGGCCAAGGATCTGGAAGAAAGCTGATCCTCTGACTTGCAATTCACGTCTGCGCAGCCTTGAATGAGTGCAACATTCAAGGGGGCCACGTGACCAGTTTCTCAGCCGTTACAACCGCGTACAGTCGCGCGTGGGCGCGTCGCCGCGTCTTTGTGCCGATCTATATCGCCGTGCGCCTGCTGCTGGTGGCGCTGATTGCGCCGGGCGTCGCGATCACTGTGAACCTTGCCGTATCGCTGTCGAACCAGACTGCACTGACGGATCAAGCCATCGCTGCCTTCATCCTGTCACCCGCCGGGTTTATTGCGGCGGTTGTGGTGCTCAGCCTGTTCTTGCTGGCCGAGGTGTTTGTTTTCTCGGTCATGGCAGGATCCCTGCGTATGGGAGAATCTGACCCGTGGCGTGCTGGCAGTTCCGCCATTTGGCTGATCCTGTCGCGCCTGCCTGCACTGTTCGGCTTTGCGGTGCGGTTTGTCCTTCGGGTTTTGCTGCTGGTTCTGCCCTTTGCAGTGGTATCCGCGCTGATCGCGTGGTGGACGCTGACTGAATACGACATCAACTATTACCTGACCTTCCACCCGCCATCCTTTTGGATAGCGGTGGTGTTGATCGGTGCGGTGGTCCTGGTCATGGCCTGGGTGCTGATCCGACGCCTGTCGGCGTGGGCATTGTCTCTGCATCTGGTGCTTTTCGAAAACGTTCACCCGGCGCATGCGTTCAACATCAGCGCCACGCGGATGGAGGGCAAACGCGGGCGCCTCAAGATCGAACTGGCGATTTGGCTGATCCTGCAGGTGCTCATCGCAGGCTTGATCGCCTGGGTGGCGGGCCTTTTGTTTGCGTTGGTGCCGTTGCAGGAGGCTGCGCATCTACGTTTGGCAATGACTTACAGCTTGCTGGTAGCAGGGATCTGGTCTCTGGCCGGGTTGGTGCTGGCGGCGACAGCGCTGGGCGCTTTGGCGGTGCTGCTGGACGGTTTTTTTGAGATCAAGACCTCAGAGCCGCCGCACCCCGAACCCGGAAGCCTGCGCATTCCCTTGTTCGCGGCCCTGGGCGCGGCTGCAGTGGCCGTTCTGATCGGGTTGTGGTTTGGTCAGCACTTGCTTGAGCGCGTACAGGCCCCTGACCGGGCCGAGGTGATTGGGCATCGGGGTGCCGCAGCGCTGCGTCCGGAAAACACCATGGCTGCGGTGCTGAAGGCGATCGAGGACGGTGCGGATTGGGTCGAGATCGACGTGCAAGAGACAGCGGATGATGTGGTTATCGTCGCTCATGACAGTGACTTCATGAAACTGGCGGGCGTGAACCTCAAGGTCTGGGATGCAACGATGGAGGACATTGCCCAGATCGACATCGGCAGTTGGTTCGGGCCTGAATACGCGGATGAACGCACGCCGACCCTGCGCGAGGTGCTTGAGGCCGCAAAAGGGAAATCCAAGGTCCTCATCGAGCTGAAGTATTACGGCCATGATGTCGATCTGGAAAACCGCGTTGCAGCCATTGTCGAAGAAATGGAGATGCAGGACGACATCGCCACCATGTCGTTGAAATATCCGGCGGTGCAAAAGATGAAGTCCATTCGCCCCGACTGGCGCGCCGGGGTTTTGGCGGCAACGGCTGTTGGCGATCTGACGGGGCTGGAAGGTGACTTTATCGCCGTTAATGCTGCGATGGCGACGCCGGGGCTGGTGCGCTCGGTCCACGCAGCGGGCAAGGATATCTATGTTTGGACAGTCAATGATCCGTTGCAGATGTCCGCAATGGCATCGATGGGCGTGGACGGGCTAATCACCGATCGCCCTGCGATGGCCAATGAGGTGCTGCGGGTGCGCGCCGAGATGGGTCCGGCGGAGCGGCTGCTGCTGTGGCTGGCAACCACCTTTGGGATGTCCGTTGATACTCAGGCGATGCGCGATGAAAGCCCGTAGCCTAGGCGTTGTCTTCGGATTGATAGCTGCACCGGCGATGGCACAGGACATCATGCGCAACATCGAGATGCCCGCCCACCGTGCCCTGTTCGCACAGCGGGGCGATGTCGAGCCAATCCCGTTCGAAACCGACGGATGCTCTGGCGGACTGTCTGCCAGTTGGCGTTTCGTGGCCGAGACTTTCCCCAAGTTCAGTGCGCTCTACGAGGCGCACCCTCCTTGGGAGTACTGTTGCGTGACCCATGACCATGCCTATCACAACGCAGGGGGCGCATCGCAGGCCGAGGAAAGCTTTGAGGCACGTCTGTCTGCGGACGATGCCTTGCGCGTCTGCGTCAAACAGCACGGTGAGGATAACGCCGACGAATACGCTGCCCGCTATGACATGGCGCCCGACCAGATTCGCACGGCCCATTCGGTGACTGCCGAGGCCATGTATACCGCAGTGCGACTGGGTGGCGGGCCGTGCTCGGGCCTGCCATGGCGGTGGGGTTTCGGATATCCGGGCTGCTCGGTTTTCAAACCTGTGACCTCTGCGCGCGAATGACGTGGTGACAGCCCCTGGATTTTCGATTATCCAACATCTCAAACACGCGAATTAGGAATCTCTGAGTTATGGCTGAACACAAGCACGGCGAAATGGACATTACCGTTCAGGAAAAAACCTTCCACGGATTTATCAAGGCCACCACATGGTGTGTGGTTGCTATCGCCTTCATCTGCCTGTTCCTGGCTGTCTTCGCCTCTTAATCCATACCGGGGTCGACCGTGATCAGGATTTTGCTTGCCTGCCTTCTGGCAGTAACCGTGGCGGGCTGCACTGGTTCGCAGCGCCCACAGGCAGATCGGTCGGAAGTCGTGGCTCGGTCCTACCGCGACCCTGGGCCGTCGACGCTGACCCTGTATACCATGATCAACACGCGGACGGGTTCGGGCGCTCACACTTCACTAATGATCAGCGGTAGCGAACGGGTGATTTTTGACCCGGCGGGCTCATTCCGTGCGGATATCGTGCCGGTGAAGAATGACGTGCTGTACGGGATTACTCCGGCTGTGGAACGTGCCTATCGTAGCAGCCACGCGCGCGAGACGCATTTTGCGCGAATCCAGACCATCGAGGTTACCCCACAACAGGCCGAGGTTGCGCTACAGCTGGCTAAGCAGATGGGGCCGGTGTCGAGTGCTTATTGCGCCAACTCAACATCCCGGCTGTTGCAGCAGGTGCCGGGGTTCGAACGGATCGGTACCACGTTTTACCCGATTAAACTGTCCGAACAATTCGGTCAGATACCGGGGGTTTCCACCACCGAGTACCGCGAGAATGACGATGCCGATCTGCAAAAGGGTTTGGCGGCGAACAACGCATTGCTCAACCAGAAAGACGGTGCGCTATCCCAATAGGTATAGTAGCCCATACAGCGTTGCAGCTCCGGAAAAGATGGCGGCGAGCACGTTCTTTGTGATCAATCCGACAACCAAGGCTGCTGATGCCGCCGCCATGCGCGGAATGTCCGGCTGGCCCTCGGTTGCTGTCGGCCAGACAACCAGCGGCGCGATCAGTGCTGGCAGGATCGCCACGGCGGTATAGCGCAGATGGCGCAGTACCCAAGGCGGCATCGGGCGGTCTCCGACCAACCCGAGGAACGCGAATCGCAGGCCATAGCTGCCGAGCGCCAGCCCGACGATGATGATCCACATGGTGACCGGATCGACCGAGTTCATGCCGTGGCCTTTCTGCGTTCGACCCACAATTCCGCCTGGGCCCCGGCCATCATGCCAGCGCATCCAGCGACCAGCAGCCCGAGGTTATAAGGCACCGCAACCGTCAACAGCGAGACAACGATTGCTGCGAAAGCCGCAATCACATGAGGCATGGTGCGCATCATCGGCCCGATCATCGCCAGAAAGGTGATTGGCAACGCAAAATCAAGCGCCCAGCTTTCGGGAATTTGCGTGCCCAACACAGCCCCCAGATAAGTGGCTAATATCCACAATGGTGTAATTGGTGAGACCGAACCAAAGAAATAGGCCATGCGTTGGGGCACGGTCATGTTGGGCTCTTTCTCGAACCGGACCATGCAACTGGCGTAGGATTGATCCACGACCAGATAGGCCCCAAAAGCCCGCTGCCAAAGCGGGGCCGCCCCAAGATAAGGAGTCAGCGAGGCTGAATACATCGCCATCCGCAGGTTCACCGCCAGAGCCGAAGCCAGAATGATGACTGTCGGCGCATTGTCCTGCAGCAGTTGCAGCGCCGCAAACTGTGCCGCCCCGGCAAAGACAGTGGCCGTAAAGGCCATCGTTTGTACAATTGTCAGCCCTGTTTCAGTGGCAAAGACCCCGAACAAGGTGCCAAAGGGAATAGCGACAAAGATGAATGGGGTCCCGTCGCGAAAACCCTTCCAATAGTATGACTTGGATGTGGTGTCTGCCATGGCTAAATCCTATGGTGTCAACCGCAGCAGTAGCGGTCTTGGGAAAGGGTTTCAATTGGCTACGGAACTGGATGTCTCGGACTACATCATCGCCCCCGACCCCGGCGCGGCTCGCTTGACCCGTGCTGTCGAAGGCGTGAACCAGAATGGCGAGGTCAGCCAAATCTCGGTGGTCGAGGAGCGCCCCCTGACAATTTTCCTGAACTCGCAAGAGATCGTGACGGCGATGACCATTGGCGACTACCCCGAGTATCTGGCGCTGGGCTTTCTGCGCAATCAGGGGATGTTGTTGGCAGATGATGAGATCACCCGCGTTGACTATGACGATGATCTGGAAACTGTGGTGGTCCGCACCGCGCGCGAGACCTCTTATGAAGACAAACTGAAGAAAAAGACCCGCACCAGTGGCTGCGCGGTCGGTACGGTTTTTGGCGACATGATGGAGGGGCTGGAGGACGTGCGCCTGCCGCAGGTTCAGGTGCGGACCTCGTGGCTTTACGATCTGGCCGCCAAGATCAACCGCACCCCGTCGCTGTACCTTGAGGCCGGGGCGATCCACGGTACCGTGCTGTGTCGCGAAGACCGTCCTCTGGTCTATATGGAGGATGTTGGCCGCCACAACGCGGTCGACAAAATCGCGGGCTGGATGCTGTCCGAGGGCGAGGCGGCAGAGGACAAGATCCTCTACACCACTGGCCGTCTGACATCCGAGATGGTGATCAAGACGGCCATGATGGGCATTCCGGTGCTAGCCTCGCGCTCAGGCTTCACCGCCTGGGGCGTCGAGATCGCCCGTGAGGTTGGCCTAACCTTGATTGGCCGCATGCGCGGGCAGAGGTTTGTATGTCTGTCGGGTGAGGACCGGCTGATGCGCGACGTGGATCCGGCAAGTGTGGCGGTCGAGGATAAAAAGCACAGAAGAAAAAGCTCTCGGTCCTGAATTTCAGTCGTTGAGAGGATGTTCCCAGAAAATCCTGCGAATTCTGACAGATGTGTCTTATCATCAGGCGCAACGACTTGGGATTTGAAATGATTTTCGTTTGGGAGAGCGATGGAACTGATCAACCTCATTGCGCCGGTCTTTGCGGTAATCCTGACCGGATATGCGTTTTCGTGGACCAAACTTCTGGGCCAAGACACATCGGACGCGCTGGTGCAATTTGCAGTGTATGTTCTGATCCCGGCGATCATGTTCTATCTGATCGGGCAGGAGAAGTTTGAGAACCTTCTGAACTATGGGTTTTATCTTTCTTACGGCGGCACGCTGTTGATTTTGTTCGCTGTGCTGTTCGTCTGTTTGAAGTCCGTGGTGAATTTTCAGGTGGGCTCGGCAACGGTGGCAGCGTTTGCCGCTGTCGCATCGAATACTGCGCTGGTGGCATTGCCAGTTCTTCACGCGATCTTCGGGTCCAAAGGCGCACTGCCGGCTGTACTGGCCAACCTTGTTGTCGCGATTTTGCTTCTGTTGATGACTACGGTTCTCGAAAGCGTGGCCGGGCACAAGGCAAATAGCAAAACCCCAATCTACAAGATTTTCCTGAATGTCCTGAAAAACCCGATTATTGCGGCGACTTTGTTGGGGGTCGCTTACTCCTTTACTGGCATAGGGTTCTCAGATTCTGTTTCGGATTACCTGGAATTGCTTAGTCAGGCATTGGCGGCTGTCGCGCTGTTTGCGATCGGATTCACTACCAGTGTGCGAACAATCGTTCAGACAGGTCCGTTGATCCTGTCTTTGACCTTGGTGAAGCTGATCATTGCGCCCGGACTTGTTTTGTTGGCTGCGCACCTCATAGGGCTCGACCCGCTATGGACCATCGCGGCGACCATCTCCTCCGCGGTGCCGACCGCCAAGAACATATTTCTGCTGGCCAAGCACTACGATCAAGAACCTCAGCTTGCAGCCCACATTGTATCCGCGACATCGTTCCTGTCAGTGGGGACGTTGATCCTGTGGCTGTTTGTCCTGCACCATCTGTATCCAACCGCGTTTCAATTGAACTAAGTTCGAATTACAAAGTCGCGGATGACTGATCGCTCGGATAGAAGATACTAGGTGCGAAAATGAGCAACCCCTTGGGTGTTATCCTCGCAGGCGGTCTCGCTACCCGGATGGGTGGCGGCGACAAGGGCCTGTTGCAGATTGGCGGGCAAAGCCTGCTGGCGCATGTGATCGACCGGCTGGCCCCGCAGGTGGACGCGCTTGCGCTTAACGCCAATGGTGATCCCGAACGGTTCGCTGATCTGAACCTGCCCGTTCTACCGGATACGATCGAAGGTTTCGCCGGCCCTCTGGCAGGTGTTCTGGCGGGGCTGGACTGGGCGGCGGAGCAAGGGGGCGAGAGCATCGTCACCGCTGCCGCCGATACGCCGTTCTTCCCCCGCGATCTGGTGGCGCGGTTGACGCTTGCCGCCGCAGGGCAGGCGCATCCACTGGTTCTGGCCACGACCCCCCGCACTGGCGCGGAGGCGCTGAAGTCGGGCGGAGGCAAGCGGGTCAACCGGCACCCGACCTTTGGCCTATGGCCCGTAGCGCTGCGCGATGATTTGCGGGACGCGTTGAAGGGTGGGCTGCGCAAGGTTGTGCTGTGGACTGACAAGCATGACGGGCGCGAGGCTCTGTTCCCGGCTGATCCGTTCGATCCGTTTTTCAACGTCAACACGCCCGAGGATCTGGCGCGGGCAGAAAAACTGGCGGAGCAGGCATGAGGGTTTACGGCGTCACCGGCTGGAAAAACGCGGGTAAGACCGGTCTGATGGAGCGGCTTGTGACCGAGATCACCAGGCGTGGCTTTACCGTCTCTACCTTGAAACATGCTCATCACAGCGTCGATGTCGATCAACCCGGCACCGATAGTTACCGCCATCGGGTTGCGGGCGCGTCCGAGGTGTTGCTGGCTTCGGGTCAGCGTATCGCGATCATGCAGGAATTGCGTGGTGCACCCGAGCCGTCTCTGGCGGATTTGCTGACGCGACTGTCTCCGGTCGATCTGGTATTGATCGAGGGGTTCAAACGCGAAGCCCATCCCAAGGTCGAGGCGTTTCGGGCCGAGGCGGGCAATGCTCTGATGGCACCGGAAAACGAAACGATCCGAGCCGTGGCCAGCGATACCGCGCTGGACGTACAGGTGCCAACCTTCGATCTGAACGACACTGCATCGATTGCGGATTTCATCCTGCAAGAGGTCGGTTTGTGACCGGTTTCGACAGTTTTGCCATGGTCGACTGGTCCGGTGGCAACGACACTGGTCCCCGACCGCGCAAGGATGCGATCTGGGCCTGCGTTGTGCGCAATGGCAGGGCAGAGGAACCGACTTACTTCAGAAACCGCGAGATCGCCGAGCAATGGCTGTGTGATTTGATCGCAAGTGAAGTTGCAACTGGGCGGCGGCTGTGTCTGGGGTTTGATTTCCCCTTCGGCTACCCAAGGGGTTTTGCCAACGCGCTCACCGGATCGGATGATCCGATGCAATTGTGGGAGTGGTTTGAGCGCCGGATAGAGGACACACCCAAAGCCAATAATCGTTTCGATCTGGCCGGTGAGATCAACCGCCGCTTTGGCGGTAAGGGTCCCTTCTGGTTCAATGGTTTGCAGCGCAGCATTGACGGTTTGCCCAAGGACAAATCCGACTATCAAAACCCTTTCCCAGAACGTCGGGTTGTGGAATTGGCGCCAGAAACCAAGGGCAGCTTTTCGTGCTGGCAAATGGGAGGCGCCGGAGCGGTGGGTGGTCAGGTGATGACCGGCTTGCCGGTGCTGACTCGCTTGCGTCGCGCTTTTGCCGGAAAGGTCTCTGTTTGGCCGTTTGAGGTGCTGGACAAGCCGGTTGCCTTCGTGGAAATCTGGCCCTCGCTTACCCTGGGGGCTGGGCCAGACGGCCGGATCAAAGATGCTTGGCAGGTTGAGCAGATAGCGCTGTCACTGGCCGCGATGCCGGTCGAAGATCTCGCAAATCAATTGAATGTAACCGCACCAGAAGAAGGCTGGATTTTGGGAGTGTCACAACGCAAACCGGATATAGCACCGCCACCTCTGCGCAATGATTGTTTTGCGCTGCCTGCCGGGGTGAACTGGACACCAGTGGACGACGCCCTGGCGTTGCTGCGTGAGAGGTTGACGGTGATCGCTCCTGCGGAAACCGAGCCGTTGGCGCAGGCTGCGGGGCGTATTGTGGCTGAAGATATCGTCGCGCGACGTTCGAACCCGCCGCAGCCCAATACGGCTGTGGATGGCTATGGATTTGCAGGTGCCGCGCCAGAAGGTGCACAGGTGATGCCTTTGCATCCGGGGCGCGCCGCGGCGGGCATTCCGTTTGACGGGACAGTGCCAGAGGGTCACGCGTTGCGCGTTCTGACCGGCGCGGCTCTGCCCACTGGGGTGGATACAGTCATCCTGGAAGAAGATGTCAACCTTCAGGATAATCACATCGCCTTTCACGGTCCTTTGAAACACGGCGCCAACACACGTCGCGCCGGTGAGGATGTGGCCGAGGGCGATCTGGTGCTGATCGCTGGGCGCAGGCTGACGCCGGCCGATCTCGCGTTGTTATCGGCCACCGGGATTGCAGAAGTCTCCGTGCGCAAGACGTTGCGCGTGGCGGTGCTGTCGACTGGTGATGAACTGGTTGAACCCGGAGAAATTGCCGGGCCGGGCCAGATATTCGATGCCAATCGTCCGATGCTGTTGTCCCTGATCAACCGGATGGGATTTTACCCGGTGGATATGGGGCGCGTGGTCGATGACCGCGAAGCCCTGCGTGACTGCCTGAACGCGGCAGCAAAGCAGGCGGATGTAATCCTGACCAGCGGTGGGGCATCGGCAGGGGATGAGGATCACGTCTCGGCCCTGTTGCGAGAGGTAGGCGCGATGCAGGAATGGCGGATTGCACTGAAACCCGGACGTCCGCTGGCGCTGGGCCTGTGGGACGGCACACCGGTCTTTGGCCTGCCGGGAAATCCGGTGGCGGCCATGGTCTGCGCGCTGATCTTTGCGCGCCCGGCTCTGGGCCTGATGGCGGGCGAAGGTTGGCAGGAGCCGCAGGGGTTTGACCTGCCCGCCGCCTTTGAGAAACGCAAGAAGCCGGGGCGTCGCGAATACCTCCGTGCTCGCGTCCGCGATGGCCGGGCCGAGGTGTTTGCCTCGGAAGGGTCGGGGCGGATCAGCGGGCTCAGCTGGGCCGAGGGGCTGGTTGAGATTGAGGACGGCGCGCGTCATATCAAACCGGGCGATGCGGTCCGGTTTATCCCATACGGCAGTTTCGGGCTTTAGTCGAAAGTTCCCGCCACACGCCCCAACAGCATGAAGGCCCGCGCGGTGCGGGTTTCACCAAGGGCCGTAAGGTCTGCATCGCTTGCTTCGGGTTCAAAAGCCACAATCATGTGGTCGAAGCGGCGCAGGAAATGATGCGCGGCGTCGCGAAAGATTGGGTCCTGTTTCATCCGCGCAGCCGTCAGCGCCAGCGAGGACCGGTCGCGAATACCGCCCAATGCCGCCACCGAGCGGCCACGAGCCCCTTGGGCGAATTGCCGCCAAATCTCGGGCCTTGCCATGTCGGGACGAAGGTCATCCATGTAGATGCCTTCCTGGCTCAGCAGGGTCAGAACGTCTTGCGAAGCCTGCACAAGCTGCGCAGTCTTTCGGTCTTTCAACGCCATGCGCAGGGCGTTGAAGCCTTCGGTATCTTCCTGTGTTTCGGGAAAGTTGAGCGCGCGAATGAAGATATCGGTGCTTAGAGGCGGTGCGATGTCCTCGGCCTGGGTGCCCAATTCCAGTGAAGTCTGGTCGCCTGCCCCGTTTGGCGCTGCCGCGGGCATGGGCTCGGTGCGCTTGGTCGAAAAAGTCGCCAGTGCGCTTTCGGTCTTTTTTGCGGATTCCGCGATTTCGTCCAGTTTTTTGCTGACGGTCGGTTCCTGGGAAATGGCAGCGCGCTGCTGTTGCCCCACATAGGCCTGTCGCAGTGCGTCAACGGCGGTCTGAAGACGCTCACTTTCTTCGCGCATAATGCGGCTGGCGCGCATCGCCATCGCAGCGACCCAAATCATCGCCACCGGCATGAACACGGCCAGTAGCGTGATTACGAACCCGCCTCCCTGAACATTGTCGGGAAGCACCAGGAACAAAACCGCCACAACCAGCCAGATCACGCTGAGCACAAAGGCCGCGATCTCGATTGAGGACACGGACGGCTCGGACGGCTTGTCGTAGACGCCCAACGAAGTCGGCCGCTCGGTTTCGTACTCAGGTGTGGGCTCGGACATGGTATGCTCCGATCAAGCGTACTCGATATTCAGAACTTCGTAGGACCGCACGCCACCGGGGGTGCGTACTTCGACACTGTCACCTTCGTCCTTGCCGATCAGGGCGCGGGCGATAGGGGATTTGATGTTAAGCAGGCCGTTTTCGATATTGGCCTCGTATTCACCTACGATCTGCCAAGTCTTTTCCTCGTCGGTGTCTTCATCCACCAACGTAACCTTGGCGCCGAACTTGATCGCACCCGACAGTTTGGCCGGGTCGATCACATCGGCCAACGACAGGATGCCTTCCAACTCTTTGATGCGGCCCTCGATAAAGCCCTGTTTTTCACGAGCCGAATGATACTCGGCGTTTTCCTTCAAGTCACCCAGTTCGCGCGCCGAGGCGATCGCCTCGATGATCGCTGGGCGCTCGACGGATTTGAGGTTTTTCAGTTCCGCCTCGAGCGCGGCATTGCCCGCAGGCGTCATTGGAATTTTTTCCATATTCTTGTCGTCCACGCATAAATTGACGCGCCCCGCCGCAGAAGTTTAGCGTCGGGGCGATTTGATGGGTTGGCAAATACCTGACCCAAATGAGGCGTGAATTGCAAGAGGGCTTGACCGCACAACGCGCGGATTACGGCCTAGTTATAGCTAATCACCTCGAACTCGATGCCATTGTCATCATCGAAATAGAACCGCTTGCCGGGTTCGTAGTCAGCGTGGGATTTGGGCGTGAAGCCTGCGTCGATTACTTTCTGCTCGGTGGCGTCAATGTCTTCGACCAGAACACCTACATGGTTCAGCCCGCCAACGATGTCATAGCTGCTTTCGCCTGATGGTTTCGGGTCTCTTGGGGCGTAGAGTGCCAGATAGGTATGCGTGCTGCCCACATGCACCGTGTAGCCGCCTGCGATGGCCGGGCCCTCCCAGCGTGTCTTCCAACCAAACACCATGTGCATCCACGCGGCGGAGGCCTGCGGATCACGGACGGTGAAATTGGTGTGTTCAAGCGTTGCCATCATGGGATCTCCTTTTCGTATTGAAGCTTGTCCCGACTCACCGTAATTTCTAAACCTAACTTTAGGTCAAGAAATTTTGCGAGGGATCATGGCGGTTTCCGAAGGGCTGGCAATCGGGGCTCTGGCTGAACGCACTGGTTTGGCGGTGTCTGCCATCCGGTATTACGAGGCGCAGGGTCTGGTCTCCCCCTGGCGCAATGCCGGTGGGCAGCGCCGTTACCAGCGTGCAGACATCAGGCGCCTGAGCTTCATCATGATCGCGCAGCAATTCGGTCTGACCCTGCCCGAGATTCGTGACGTTTTGTCGGGTCTGCCGGGGAATCGTACGCCGACACCTGCGGACTGGCAAAAGATCAGCGTTGGTTTGCGGTCTCATCTGGATCAGCGAATCGCCACACTGACGCGCCTGCGCGACAATCTGGATGGCTGCATCGGCTGTGGGTGTCTAAGCCTGCCAAAATGTGCGCTTTACAACCCCGATGACCGTGCGAAATCACATGGTAGCGGCCCAAGATATCTCATGGGTGATGCCCCAGAGGACTGAACTGCCGTATTACTGCTATTTTACGCCGTGTTCCGATTGACCAAGGTCTTTCAGACCGGGTAATCAGCCGTGAAACAAAATTGCGCAGACCAAGCAGTGAGAGCGCCAATTCGGAAAGTTAGCTAAGGAGCCCGCGATGGCCGAGATTGAACGCGAAGCGATGGAATATGACGTGGTGATCGTGGGTGCAGGCCCCGCTGGCCTGTCGGCGGCCATCCGTCTGAAACAGCTGGATGCCGACCTGAACGTTGTCGTTCTGGAAAAGGGCTCGGAAGTGGGTGCGCATATCCTGTCTGGCGCGGTTCTGGACCCGTGCGGTCTGGACGCTCTGATCCCGGACTGGAAGGAAAAAGGCGCGCCGCTGAACGTGCCGGTGCACGAAGACAATTTCTACATGCTGGGTGAGGCGGGCAAGATCCGCATCCCCAACTTCCCGATGCCACCGCTGATGAACAACCACGGCAATTACATCGTGTCGATGGGCAATGTCTGCCGCTGGATGGCTGAGCAGGCCGAAGAACTGGGCGTTGAAATCTTCCCCGGCATGGCCTGTTCCGAACTGGTCTACGGTGAAAATGGCGAGGTCAAAGGCGTGGTCGCCGGGGTCTTCGGTCTGGAACCCGACGGGTCCTACGGCCCTGGCACCGAGCCGGGCATGGAACTGCACGGCAAATACGTCTTCCTGTCGGAAGGTGTCCGTGGCTCGCTGTCCAAAGAGGTCATCGCCAAATACGACCTGTCTGCCGGTAAAGAGCCGCAGAAATACGGCGTTGGCATGAAAGAGATCTGGGAGATCGACCCGGCCAAACACAAGGAAGGCAGCGTCACGCACACCATGGGCTGGCCTCTGGGCAGCAACGCGGGCGGCGGGTCGTTCATCTATCACCTTGAAAACAATCAGGTCTATGTCGGTTTCGTGGTTCACCTGAACTACAAGAACCCGCACCTGTATCCCTACATGGAATTCCAGCGCTTCAAACACCACCCGATGGTCGCCGAGCTGCTGAAAGGCGGCAAGCGCGTGGCTTACGGCGCCCGTGCGATCACCGAGGGCGGCTATCAGTCGATGCCAAAACTGGTTGCTCCGGGCGTGGCGCTGCTGGGCTGTTCGGCGGGCATGGTCAACGTGCCGCGCATCAAGGGCAACCACAACGCGATGCTGTCGGGTAAGGCGGCGGCCGAGGCCGCTTATGACGCGATCAAGGCAGGCCGTTCGGGTGACGAACTGACCGCCTATGAAGTCGACGTGCGCGACGGCGCGATTGGCAGCGACCTGAAGAAGGTGCGCAACGTCAAACCGCTGTGGTCGAAATACGGCCTGACCGCCAGCCTTGTGCTGGGTGGTATGGACATGTGGACCAACACGCTGGGCTTCTCGTTGCTGGGTACATTGGGCCACGGCAAGAACGATGCAGAATCGACCGAAGAGGCCAGTAAGCATCAACCCATCGACTATCCCAAGCCCGATGGCACGCTGTCCTTTGACCGTCTGACCAACGTCTCGTTTGCGATGACCAACCACGAGGAAAGCCAGCCCTGCCACCTGAAGCTGGCCGACCCGGAAATCCCGGTCAAAGTGAACCTGCCCAAGTTCGACGAACCGGCGCAGCGCTATTGCCCGGCGGGAGTGTACGAGATGGTCGAGAACGACGGTGAGCCGCAGTTCGTCATCAACTTCCAGAACTGCGTGCACTGCAAGACATGTGACATTAAGGACCCCAGCCAGAACATTACCTGGACCACGCCACAGGGCGGGGACGGTCCGAACTATCCCAACATGTAAGCAAAAATCCGGGCACTGGCAGGGTCGTGAAGGCTCTGCCATTGCCTCTTTCCAGTCAAAGCCCTAGCTTGATGTGCAGTCAACAATAGCAAGGCAGGATTTTGGTGGCTTCTCTGGTTCGTCGTGCAGCACTGGCTGCGCTGTTCACCTCGTCATTTTTGGTTCCGGTTTACGCGGATACTGGGTCCGGAGCGTATCTGGCTGGTCGCCAGGCGATATATGACAATGACTATACGGCAGCTGAGAAATACTATGCCAAGGCTTTGAAAGCTGATCCCGAAAATGCCGCATTGCTGGAAAGCGTTGTCGTTGCACGCCTGTCGCTGGGCGAGGTGAAGCGTGCGCTGCCTGTCGCGCTGGCGATCGAAGAAATCGGGCTGCCCAGCCAAGCGGCTCGAATGGTGATCAACGCCAATCTGGTGTCTGACGGAAAACTTGACGAACTGCTGAGCCGCGACCCTGAACTTCAGGGCGTGGGGCCGTTGGTCGACGGGTTGATGCAAGGCTGGGCGCATATTGGCCAGGGCGCTATGACGCGCGCGATGGAGACGTTTGACGAGGTTGCGACGCAGGATGGTTTGCGCGACTTCGCGTTGTACCACAAAGCGCTTGCGCTGGCCTCGGTTGGCGATTTCGAAGGCGCCGAAGAGATTTTCTCGTCGCATAACGGTGCCGTTGCCCGCTTTTCCCGCCGTGCGGCGTTGGCTCGGGCCGAGGTTCTGTCGCAGTTGGACCGCAATGCTGATGCGCTGCAGTTTGTCGACGACGTTTTTGCTGCGGGTAGCGATCCTTCCATCGAAGGATATGTTGCGCGCCTGACAGCTGGCGAGACTCTGCCGTTTACTCATGTACAATCTGCCCAGGATGGCATGGCCGAAGTGTTCTTTTCGGTCGCCGCCGCTCTGAGCAACGAGGCAGCTCAGAATTATGTTCTGCTCTACGTTCGTACGGCCGTGTTCTTGCGCCCAGGTCATGTGGACGCGATCCTGTTGAGCGCTGAGCTTTTGGACACGCTGGGACAATATGATCTGGCGGTGGATGCCTATCGCATGGTGCCTGCCAACAGTAGCGATTATCACGCGGCCGAGTTGGGTCGGGCCGAGGTGCTGAGTCGTTCAGACAAAAAGGACGCGGCGGCCGAGGTATTGCAGACGTTAGCGGCTCAGAATCCGGACCTCCCCGGCGTTCATGTGGCATTGGCGGACTTGCGGCGTCAGGAAGAGGAATACAAAAGCGCGATTGCATCATACGATCGTGCTATCGAGCTGACCGAGGGCAACTCGGGCGGCAATTGGTTTCTGCACTACGCGCGGGGAATCTCGCATGAGCGGCTCAAACAATGGGATCAGGCCGAAGCCGATTTCCGCCGTGCACTGGAATTGAACCCGGATCAGCCTCAGGTGCTGAATTATCTTGGTTATTCACTGGTTGAACGGCGTGAAAAACTGGATGAGGCGCTGGACATGATCGAACGTGCTGTCGCGGCTCGGCCTGACAGCGGTTATATTGTCGATAGCCTGGGCTGGGTCTTGTTCCGTCTGGGCCGTTATGACGAAGCCGTCGAGCACATGGAGCGCGCGGTCGAGTTGATGGCGGTCGATCCAGTGGTGAATGATCACCTTGGTGACGTTTACTGGGCCGTAGGTCGAGCGCGCGAGGCCGAATTCCAATGGAAACGCGCCTTATCCTTCATCGATCCGGCAGATACGGATGGTGAAGCCGACCCCGAACGCATTCGCCGCAAGTTGGAGATTGGACTGGACGCTGTGCTGGCCGAGGAAGGCGCGGAACCACTGAAGGTCGCCAATGGCAACTAAGGCCTTTGCGCCCGCCAAGATCAACTTGACGCTACATGTGACCGGCCAACGGGCGGATGGCTATCACCTGCTGGATTCGCTGGTGGTGTTTGCCGACGTCGGCGACACGCTGGAGTTCACGCAGAGACCCGTACTGTCGATGTCTGTCACTGGCGAACACGCGGCGGGCGTACCCACAGACAACCGCAACCTGGTTTGGAAAGCGGCCGAGGCTGCGGGCTGGACTGGGCATATTGTCCTAAACAAGATGCTGCCTCACGGCGGCGGGATTGGTGGAGGATCGTCAGACGCCGCCGCAACCTTGCGGATGGCTGCAGATCAGGGCGTGTCAGTTGGGCAGGATGCAGCGCTGTCGTTGGGGGCAGATGTGCCAGTTTGTGTGCTGGCGCAGGCGACCCGGATGCGTGGTATTGGTGAGCAACTGACCCCGCTCAGTTTACCCTCATTACCTGCCTTGCTGGTCAATCCGGGTGTTGAAGTGCCCACAGGGGCGGTCTTTTCGGCATTGGATAGCCGGAGTAACCCCGCAATGCCTGAGGGTATTCCTGTTTTCGAGACCCCCGAAGAGTGCGCTGCCTGGCTACAGGATCAAGGCAACGATCTCGAACCACCAACTACAGGGCTGGCGCCAGAGGTCGCTCGGGTTCTGGATGAACTGGCAAGCACCAAACAGGCCCTTCTGGCCCGGATGTCGGGCTCAGGTTCGACCTGTTTCGCGCTCTATCCAACGATGAAAGACGCGCATTTTGCGGCTTACGAAATCGGCGCGGCCCATCCAGATTGGTGGTGCCGCGCGACGCAACTTAATTAAGGCGCGAAACCACGTAGTCAGCCAGGTCTCGCAACAGCGTGCGAATTTCGTGATCGGGCAGGGCATCCAGCGATGCCTTGGCTTTGGCGGCCCATCCGAACGCATCCGCGCGGGTGGCGTCCAGAGTGCCGTATTTGGCCATCAGGCTCAACGCGTGGTCCAGATCGCCGTCTTCCTGGCGGCCCCGGCCAATTGTACGTTCCCAAAACGCATGTTCCTCAGCCGTTGCCTGCGCCACGGCCTTGATCACAGGCAGGGTCAGCTTGCGTTCGCGGAAGTCGTCACCGACATTTTTGCCGGTGGCTTTGCTATCGCCCTGATAATCAAGCAAATCATCAGCAATCTGGAAGGCAATGCCCAAAGCATCGCCGTAGTCATAAAGCGCTTTGACCTGATCCTCGGAGGCGCCAGCGATCACACCGCCTACCTCGGTCGCGGCCGAAAACAGAGCCGCTGTCTTGCCGCGCACGACCTGCAGGTAAATCGCCTCATCTGTTCCCAGATCCGTTGCTGCAGTCATCTGCAGCACTTCGCCCTCGGCAATGGTGGCCGAGGCATTGGCCAGAATGTCCAGAACCCGCAGCGATCCGGTCTCAACCATCAGTTGGAAACTGCGGGAAAACAGGTAGTCTCCAACCAGAACGCTGGATTTGTTGTCCCACAGCAGGTTCGCCGTTGGGCGGCCACGCCGCTGGGCGCTTTCGTCCACTACGTCGTCGTGCAACAAGGTCGCGGTGTGGATAAACTCAACCGTGGCGGCCAGACGCACGTGGTGGTCGCCTGAATACTCAAACAGACGGGCCGCCGCCAGTGTCAGCATCGGGCGCAAGCGTTTGCCGCCAGCCTCAACCAGATGCGCTGTCACCTCGGGGATGCGCGGCGCATGTTTCGAGGCCATACGCGTGCGGATTAGTTCATTGACCGCGCCCATTTCACTGGCCAGAAGCTCGGCGAGCCGCTCATGCGGTTTCGTGATCGTGTCGATATCCATCACACTCCTGATACAAGGCTCGACTTTCTGCGTACCTTGCCCTTACATCCTTCCCATGAAAGAACTTTTGCGCAGCACCGATCCAACGATCCTGGCTTTTGCTTCGGCCCTTCTTGAGGGAGAGGATATAGACTGCTTTCAGGTGGACGTAAATATGAGCATCCTCGAAGGCGGCATCGGAATCTTCCCTCGCCGCCTGATGGTACGGGCCGATGATTTGACCCGTGCAGAAAGAGTCATGCGCGACAATGACATCCCGCTTGGCCGATGAGTCTGTTTTCCAATAGTGATTTGACCTGTAACGATTTTCTGGGCGGTCGGGTGCGCTTGTGGCAACCACGTTCCGGTTATCGCGCCGGGGTGGACCCAGTGCTGCTGGCAGCCTCGGTCCCGGCGACACGTGGTCACACGGTGTTAGAGCTGGGCTGCGGTGCCGGAGCGGCGATCCTGTGCCTTTTGGCGCGGGTGCCTGGCGTGTCGGGCGTCGGGGTGGAGTTGCAGGCGCCCTATGCCGATCTGGCGCGCCGCAACGCCGTTGAAAACGACGCTGCGTTAGAAGTTGTCGAGGCCGATCTGAACGCCCTGCCTGCGGGCCTGAAACAGCGCCGGTTCGATTATGTCATCGCAAATCCTCCGTACTATCGCGCCGGGGCGCACAGCCCGGCCAATGATCAGGGTCGCAGCGTCGCGTTGGGGGAAGGCACGCCGTTGGACGTCTGGTTTGAAGTCGCGGCCAAGCGCCTTGCGCCCCGTGGCTATCTGCACATGATCCAGAAAGCCGACCGTTTGCCAGATATGCTGGCAGGATGCGCTGGGCGTCTGGGCTCGGTTGAGGTGCTACCCCTTGCTGCGCGCAACGGTCGCGCTGCTGAATTGGTGATTTTACGCGCCAGAAAGGGCGGTCGGGCGGCGTTTCAGCTGCATGCGCCATTGATCCTGCATGCCGGGGATCGCCACGAGAAAGACGGTGAAAACTATACGACTCAGGTCTCTGCCGCGCTGCGGCATGCGGGAGCGATCACCGGATTCTTCAACCAATAGGCATTAACCAGCCGAAATTGTCGGATTTATGACAGATTCTGTGCGTATGCGGCGTGACAGGGTGGAAACGATGTGGTCAACTTCTTACGTGAAACTCAGACACCAACAGAGGAGTATCGCCATGAGCGTGAGCGCACACCTGACCGAACTGAAGAAAAAACACGAATCTCTCGGTCTTGAAGTTGAACAAGCCCAACGCTCGCCTGGCATCGACGATCTCCATATAGCTCAACTCAAAAAACAGAAGCTTAGGCTTAAGGAAGAGATCGAGCGACTGTCCAACTAGCGACGCATACTAGCCCGCGCGGCAATTGCCGCGCCGCCAGTGATCAACACGGCCGCGATCGCCAGACCCCATGACGGGGCGGCGATCCCGGCCACAACTAAAGCCAGCGTAGACAACAAGGGTGCCGCATAAGAGGCCGTGCCCAAAATCTGGATGTCACCCTGCTTTACACCGATATCCCAGACATAGAACGCCAAGCCCACCGGCCCCAAGCCCAGTGCGACGACCGATGCCCAGCCGAAGACGCTATTGGGCCAAATCGTCTCTTCAACGGCGAGGTGCAATGCCCCTGATGCAGCGGCCGTGGCGATGCAGAATACAGCCACGGAACTTGTCGGCGTATCGCCCAACCGGCGTGACAGAACCGAATAGCTCGACCAAGTCAGCGCACAAAGCAGCGCCAGCCCATAGCCTGGAAGGTGGGTGGCCTGAAACCCGGCGCTGCCACTGCCTGTGATGATGACAGCGGCCCCTGCAAAGCCTAGACAGGCGCCGCAAAGATGTCCGATGCGTAAGTGTTCACCGGGCAGCAAGCCAGAAAACAGCACGATCAGCAGCGGCCAGAGATAGGCGATCAGCCCGGCCTCGGCTGCCGGAGCCATGCGCAGGGCCGAAAAATATAGCGCGTGATAGCCAAACAGCCCAACCGTACCGAACAGATACGTGGTCCAACGCACCGAGAGCAACTGACCCAACCCGCCATTGGTCCACGTCCAGATCAAGCCCAGTGTGCCCCCGATGGAAAAGCAGACGGTGTTCAGCAAAAGGGGCGGCGTCGGGGCTGATCCGACAGTAAACAAAGCCAACAGAGACCACAGCAAAACGGCTACGAAGCCAATAGCCGTCGCACGTGTTCTGGTCATGGGGCAAGGACCTCTTCCACCGGTATGATGTCGAATTCATCCGAGATATGAGCGGTTTTTTCGATCTCTGCCACAAACCAATCCCGAAACGCAGCGATCTGGGGTCGGTTTTCGGCGCCGGGCAGGCAAAGGAATCGGAAGCGTCCCTTGGTTTCAATCGCTGTTTTGAAGGGCGCAACCAATCGGCCTTCAGTCATGTCTTTCAGAATCATCGCGCGACGGCCCAAAACCACCCCAACCCCTGCGACTGCGGCGTCAATCGCGTGATCGGCATTCGAAAACCGGGCGCCATGCTCGGGTACGAAGTCGACCCCCACGGCTCGGAACCAAGTGGGCCAGTCGCAGCGCGGTCGCAGAAAGGCAATGGAATCGTCATGAATCAGCGGTGCGTCCCGCAAGCTTTCGGGCGTGGGAAATTGCTCGGCCAATTCAGGGGTCATTGCCGGGGTCAGCCATTCCTTGCGTACAGGTAGGGAATAAAGCCCCTCATCGGGGCCATAACCAAACCGGATGGCCACATCCACATCATCCCGCTCCAGATCCATGTTCCGCAAGGTGGCCGAGAATTTGAGGTCGATCTCGGGATGCGCCCGCGCGAATTCATACAGGCGCGGGGCCAGCCATTTGGCGGTGAGTGCGGGCCCAGCTGTAACCGTCAGACTGGTGTCATCCCCCTGCCTCCGGGCCGCCTGCCATGCGGCCTGCAGGGCGGCAAACCCTTCAGCGGCGCCGGGGGCGAGGGCGCGCCCCGCGTCTGTCAGTTCCACCGCCCGGTTCAGGCGGCGAAACAGAGGGCGCCCCAAATGCTCCTCAAGCGATTTGATCTGAAAGGACAGCGCTGCGGGCGTGACGTGCAGTTCCTCTGCCGCCTTGGCAAAGGACATGTGCCGGGCGGCGGCATCAAAGGCGCGCAAGGCAGTCAATGGAGGGAGAGGGGCGCTCATGGCTCAAGAATATCTTAACTGAATCCGGTAGAAACCTCGTTTGTCAGCTAAGAATGTAAGGTGCATATTCAACTCAAGTCAAACAGAGTTGAACTGAGAGGAAAACTGCCATGATCGAGGTCACCGTCAACCCGGCCACCGCCCGCGCCTTTCAGCGCGCACATTTCGAACGCTCTCTTGCGGTCAGCAAGGCCCTGAATTGGCTATTCGGTTCCCGCTGAACGCAGCGCGCGCGTTCTTACGGGATAAAAAAGGGCCGGTCCAAAGGGACCGGCCCGTTTTCGTTTTTGCCCAATGGATCAGACGAAGAACTGCGCACCGTTGGCCGAGATGGTCGAGCCATTGATGAACTGCGAGTCGTCAGACGCCAGGAACGCCACGCAGCGCGCGATTTCCTCGGGCTCGCCCAGTCGGCCGGCCGGGATCTGGCCGATGATGGATTCGCGAACTTTTTCAGGCACCGCCATCACCATCTCGGTTGCGATATAGCCAGGGCAGATTGCGTTGGCGGTGATGCCTGCGCGCGCGCCTTCCTGCGCCAGCGATTTCACGATGCCCAGATCGCCCGCCTTGGTCGCGGCATAGTTCACCTGCGCGAACTGGCCCTTCTGACCGTTGATCGAACTGATGACGATCACGCGGCCGAACTTACGCTCGCGCATGCCGGGCCAGACGGGGTGCACGGTGTTGAACACACCGGTCAGGTTGGTGTCGATCACGTCCTTCCACTGATCGGGTGTCATCTTGTGGAACGGCGCGTCACGGGTGATGCCCGCATTGGCGACCACGATGTCGATCAGGCCAACTTCAGCCTCGACTTTTTCGATACCTGCTTTGGACTCGTCATAGTCGGCCACGTTCCACTTGTAGGTGGCGATGCCAGTTTCCTCGGTGAATTTTGCCGCCGCTTCGTCGTTCCCGGCATAGGTGGCTGCAACGTTATATCCTTCGGCCTTGAGCGCCTTGGAAATTGCTGCGCCGATGCCGCGGGAGCCGCCGGTTACGAGTGCTGTACGTGCCATTGAGGAATCCTCCAATTTAGTCTGACTTGGTAATTCTGTTACTCTGAGAGAGGTTGTTGCGCAATATCGTTTCGTGCTCGTTTTTGTCTTTCTGTTCGGCGATATTGTCGCATCTAAGGTGTAATGCCCAATTGTAACAAAAAAAGGCGCCCAATGGACGCCCTTTTCTATTTAGATGTCAACGCACTTAGTCGCGCTCCACGCACAGGGCGACACCCATGCCGCCGCCGATGCAGAGGGTCGCTAGACCTTTCTTCGCGTCGCGACGCTTCATTTCGAACAGCAGCGTGTTCAGAACGCGGCAGCCGGACGCGCCGATTGGGTGACCAATGGCAATCGCGCCGCCGTTGACGTTCACGATCGACGGGTCCCAGCCCATATCCTTGTTCACGGCGCAGGCCTGTGCGGCAAACGCTTCGTTGGCTTCGACCAGATCCAAATCGTCAACCGACCAGCCTGCTTTCTCCAACGCCTTGCGAGAGGCATAGATCGGACCAACGCCCATGATCGACGGGTCCAGACCGGCGGTGGCGTAGGATGCGATACGCGCCAGAGGTTCGATCCCGCGCTTTTCGGCGTTCTCGGCAGACATCAGCAGGGTCGCTGCAGCGCCGTCATTCAGGCCCGAGGCGTTAGCCGCAGTAACCGAGCCATCCTTGGTAAAGGCGGGGCGTAGTTTGGCCATTGCCTCCATGGTCGCACCGTGGCGGATGTACTCGTCCTTGTCCATTACGATGTCGCCCTTGCGGGTCTTGATGGTGAAGGGCACGATCTCGTCTGCGAACTTACCGGCTTTCTGCGCGGCCTCGGCTTTGTTTTGCGAGGCAACGGCGAACTCGTCCTGCATGTCACGGCTGATCTGCCATTTCTCGGCGACGTTCTCAGCGGTCTGGCCCATGTGATAGCCGTTGAAGGCGTCCCACAGACCGTCGCGGATCATCGTGTCGATGTATTTCATGTCGCCCATCTTGTGGCCGGCGCGCAGTGCGGCGGCATGGGGCGAAAGGGTCATGTTTTCTTGTCCACCAGCTGCGACGATATCAGCGTCGCCCAGTTGAATGTGCTGAGCACCCAGAGCGACAGCGCGCAGACCCGAGCCACAGACCTGGTTGATACCCCAAGCAGCGCTTTCTTGCGGCAGACCAGCATTGATATGCGCCTGACGTGCCGGGTTCTGACCCTGAGCGGCCGTCAGAACCTGACCCATGATGGTTTCACTGACCTCGCCCTTTTCGACACCGGCGCGTTCAACGACGGCTTCAAGAACGGCGGCGCCCAGATCATGTGCGGGTGTGTTTGCAAACGAGCCGCTAAAACTGCCGACACCGGTTCGTGCTGCGGATGCGATTACTACGTTGGTCATTTAGACAATCCTTTACCATCAAGGTCCTGAGGGAACCCTAACGGCGCAGATCGCAGAGGCAAGGCCCCTGTGACCGAGAGCGCCTCCTGATCCCCCGCTCCAACTGAACATGGCATAGCGTAATGCTGCAGTTGCAGCAACGGTCAGCTTGTCTCAGGGTGCCGTTGGGGCAAGTTTTCCGCGCCTAGCTGCCTGTTTGTCTGGTTTTTTCACCCTTCCAGGGGGCCGAAACAGTGGGTGCGCCAAATAAAAAACCCTGTAGGCAGTCCACGCCATTGGCCAAAAGAAATTCGGCATCTTCCTTTGTTTCGACCGATTCGGCGGTCACCAGAATTTCAAACTCCCTCGCGACGGCGACCAAAGCCCGCACGAGGGCCTGATTGTCGGGGTTGGTACTGACGCCCCGCACGAATTGTCCGTCGACCTTTGCCGCGTCGAACAGAAATTCGCGAAAATGGCGAAAGCTGAAGTTGCTGGCACCGAAATCGTCCAGAGCAAAGGCAATGCCGCGCGGTTGTAGCCGATCCATGAAATCGATCACCAGTTCTGGCACAGTCATGGCCGAACTCTCCGAAATCTCTAGGATCAGGCGTTCTCCAAGATTTGCGTCTTTCTTGAGAAACCGCTCTAGCACCCGAGAATATCGAGCGTACCCGATAGAGCGGGCTGACATGTTGATGGAAAGCCGGATTTCGGGGTTTCTGCTCAGAGTCCGCAGTCCCATTTCAAGCGCGACACAATCCAGATCGCGGCCGATCGGTGTATTTTCCAGCTGAGGCATGAAATCCCGCGCAGGAATGACCCGCCCGGTTTCGTCCAGAACACGAATGAACCCTTCGTAGAACGCCACACCATACGGGGGGTGGGCCTGCATGACGGGCTGAAAGGCCAGTTTGCATTGCTTGTGCTTCACTGCCTCGGTCGCCATCTGAACCGTAGCACTATCTCGGGATGCGACAGCCGCGTTCAGCGGGCTATCAGCGCCCTCGGGCACGTCTGCCTGTTTTCCATCACGCATGTCCTGATCACTTCCCTTCACGTCACCGGTCAGGGGCTGATTTCAGGACAAACTTATGAATCTGTGGTTAAGACGATTGAAGTCGGCAGGGATCAGCGCGAGGTTTCCCAGATTCGACCCAACGCGGCGGCGCCACCGACTACGGCGCCCATGAATCCCAGAGCGAGCATAACGAAACCCAGCGCGATGATTGAGGAAGATCCTCCGGCCAGAGCCGTCAGCATGGCCAGAACCAGACCCAGCAAACCAAGTGCGGTTGATACAGTCGTCAAACGGTTCATGTCAGCCTCCGGTTGCTCGTTACGGGTCACATCCGCTGGATATGGAATGTGAAATTCCGCTTTCAAGGAAAACGGGTATCGGATCGGCGGATTTAAGCCTGTTTTGCCTGTGTATTGGGCGTTTTGGTCTCAAATTGCTTGAACCCGGGCGTTCCACGGTCTTCCGGATGACGGACGAGGTGTCGGGCTTTGATCTGTTCCGAGTTCTCGCGGCTACCGTCATGGCTGTATCCCGGCGGTGCAAAGCAATAGGCCAGACGCTCGCGCAAGGTCAGTCCCGGCTGCGTGGCGTCGCGCCAGATGCCGACCCATTCGTGAAAGGCCACGCGCAGCGGGTTGAACGTGCCGATATTATGCACCAGCCCGTAGTCGACGCGGTCGTCCTCTTGCTCGGGGACGAAAGTGCCGAATATCTTGTCCCAGATGATGAAAACACCTGCATAGTTGCAGTCCAGGTAGCGCGCGTTTCGGCCGTGATGGGCGCGGTGGTGGCTGGGGGTGTTCATCACAGCCTCGAACCAGCGGGGCATTTTTCCGATGGCCTCTGTGTGAATCCAGAACTGATAGATCAGGTTCAGGCCGCCGCAGAACAGCACCATCGCCGGGTGGAATCCCAGTAGGATCAGCGGCGCGCGCACCACCATCATGAAGGTGAATGTATAGGTCCAGGTCTGACGCAGAGCGGTGGTAAGGTTGTAATGTTGCGAACTGTGGTGGTTCACATGGCTGGCCCAGACCCAGCGGATACGGTGGCCAAACCGATGAACCCAGTAATAGCGCAGATCATCCAGCACAAAGCACAGGATGATTACCGGGATCGAGGTGCCAAGGTTCAGCGGCGTGATCTGCCAAAGCCACATGAAGAACCCATAGGCGATGAAGCCCAACAGAAAGCCCGAGGCAATGTTCCCCGCACCCATCACCAGCGAGGTCACCGCATCCCGCGTTTCATACCGCCCACCTTTGCCCTTGACCGCGATCCATAAGAACTCTGCCAGAATGGCGGCGATGAAGAAGGGGACCGCCCATTGCACGGCATCGGGAAAGCTCACTTGGTCGGTCATGCAGGGTCCATCAAAAGTTGCCAGTGGGGGCGTTCGAAGTCATGGAGGCGAACGAGGACTTTGGGTGTGCCGAAATCGTGGAACTGAATCTCGAAACCCTCGGGGTGCTCGATCCAGTCGAAATCCAGCAGATGCCGCGCCACGGTATCGGCACCGAAAGACCACAGCAGCCCGTTACCGGTCTCGGTTCGGATCAGGGCCGAATGTTTGTCATGCGAGATTGTCACGTCGATGATCACGTCGTCTGGCGCGTGACGCAGCCATTCCGAACGCGCAGTATCGGGCGTCAGTTCGCGCACGCGCGACCGTCCCGTCAGGTGCAGCATCACAGTGATTCCGACGATCCCTCCGATCACCAGAACCAGCAGAATTTCAAACGGCATAGGGTCCTCCCGCCCGGCAGAGTGCAGAGCGGCCATGGTGCTGTCAAAGGTTGCGTCGCGTCAGCCTGTTTCGAGCGCGTCCAGTATCTCGTGCTGCACCACACGCTGGACAAAGGGCACCAACCCGTCCGGGCCGGAAGCTCTGTCTTTCAGGTGAATGCAGATGTCCGGTCTGCGGGAAGCGATGATGCCGACCATCTCACCGCGCACCTTATCGTCCAGACCCGCGCCCATGATGGCGCAGACGATGCGCGGTTCGGCATCCAGTTGCCGCCGAACCTCATCCTGATCATGCGCGCCCAGCCATTGAATCGGCATGTGATCTAACTGCCGCGCCACGTCGCCAATGACATTTGGTAGTTTTCCAATCAAAAGAACTACCGGTTTCATCAGGGCCTCCTTTTGTTGGTTACCAATTGAGAAACCGGCCCCTAAGGACCGGTTTAAGTCTAGCATAATTGAACGTTGTTTTCGGTGTTTAGTTCGAAATCGTCATAGTAACGGCTTTGCCTTTACCCTTCTCACGGGTGAAAGTGACCTGATCTCCGTCTATGGACACCTTCTGGCAGTCCTCGGGAAGCTGGTTGGTTCCAATTATGATATTCCGGCAAAAGAACCTCTTGTTCCAAACCCAAGCCCCGGTCATTTTTCCGTTCTTTCCGGCATCTCCCGTAATCTTGCCGTCTGCCGAAACCACAAGCCAGGTTTGCCCGCTCACGAGTTTCTTGCCGACAACGCTATCCATGAATAGCTTTTGCTTCTTGATGTCTTTGGCGTTTGCGATCGCGACTGTAATCAAAAGAACGCTGACCGCTGCGGTCAGGATGGCAAAGGGCTTCATAGCTATTCCCCCACAATTGAAAGGTGGGAGAATAGCACGAATCGCCGATTTTTTGCGCGTTTGCCTTAGCCTTCAGCTTCCACCAGCGCCGCAATAATCGCCTTGGCGCTGTCAGAATTCCACTCGGCGTCACCTATCAGACGGGCGATTTCATTACCGTCAGGATCCAAAATGACGGTAATCGGCAGAGCGACGACACCCAACTCGCGGGCAACAGCCGATTTGGGGTCCTGATGGCGGGGCAGGTTTTCGATACCGTTTTCCGCGAAGAACTTCTTGATCCCAGCAGGCGAGTTGCGCCCGGTCGCTAGTGTCAGAACCTCGAACTTGTCGCCGCCGAACTCTTCTTGCAACTCTGCGATCTGGGGCATTTCCTTGCGGCAAGGCGCACACCACGTGGCCCAGAAGTTCAGCAGAACGTATTTGCCCTTGTAGTCCTCAAGTGTCCCGACGCCACCTTCATCTTCCAGTTGGAATTCGACCGGTGCGATCGGCTTCGGCTCTTTATGCAGGATCAATCGCTTTAGTGTGCCGTCGCGCAGCGGGTCCAGAGTTTCCGCATCCGTGGCCAAAGCCGCGTTTGCACCCAGCGCAAGGGCCATATAAAGGGGGATCAGACGAAATAGGCGCATATCAACTCCGGGTTTTCTTACATGACCGATCAATCCTCGAACCAGATGTGGGGCGGCCGCTTTGCCGCCGGTCCAGACGCGATCATGGAGGCGATCAATGCCTCGATCGGGTTCGATCAGCGGATGGCAGCCCAGGACATTGCAGGCTCGCGCGCCCATGCCGCGATGCTGGCGGCCACAGGCGTTATTACTGATAGTGACGCTGAAGCTATTCGGGAAGGGCTGCTCACCGTTTTGTCAGAAATTCAGAACGGAGAGTTTCAGTTCTCGACGGCGCTGGAAGACATCCACATGAACGTCGAAGCGCGTCTGAAAGAGGTGATCGGTGAACCAGCAGGCCGTTTGCACACAGGCCGGTCGCGGAATGACCAAGTGGCGACCGATTTCAAACTGTGGGTGCGCGATCAACTGGACGCGGCTGAGAGCGGCTTGCTGGCGCTGATCCGCGCGCTTTTGGCGCAGGCTGAGGCCGGGGTTGATTGGGTCATGCCCGGCTTTACTCACCTGCAAACCGCGCAGCCAGTGACATGGGGCCATCACATGATGGCGTATGTCGAGATGTTTGGCCGTGATCTGAGCCGTGTCCGCGATGCCCGCGCCCGTATGAATGAATCTCCGCTGGGCGCTGCGGCGCTGGCAGGGACCTCTTTCCCCATCGACCGCGAAATGACCGCCAAGGCGCTGGGCTTTGACCGCCCCGCCGCCAACTCGCTGGACGCGGTCAGCGACCGTGATTTTGCGTTGGAGTTCCTGTCGGCGGCTTCGATCTGCGCCGTGCACCTGTCGCGCTTTGCTGAAGAACTGGTGATCTGGTCCTCGGCCCAGTTCCGGTTCGTGACCCTTTCGGATCGGTTCTCAACCGGTTCGTCGATCATGCCGCAGAAGAAAAACCCTGATGCAGCGGAGCTGATCCGCGCCAAGGTGGGTCGGATTTACGGTGCCAATACCGCGCTGATGATGGTGATGAAGGGCCTGCCACTGGCCTATTCCAAGGACATGCAGGAAGACAAAGAACAGGTCTTTGACGCCGCCGACAACTGGATGCTGGCGCTGGCCGCGATGGAAGGCATGGTCAAGGACATGACCGCTAACCGCGAAAGCCTCGCCGCCGCTGCCGGGTCGGGTTTCTCGACCGCGACCGATCTGGCCGACTGGTTGGTCCGAGTGCTGGGCCTGCCGTTCCGCGATGCGCACCACGTAACGGGATCGCTGGTGGCAATGGCCGAGGGCAAGGGCTGCGACCTGCCGGACCTGACCCTGGAGGACATGCAATCGGTCCACGCCGATATCACGGATGATGTCTATTCTGTCCTTACAGTCGAAAATTCGGTAAACTCGCGTCAGTCTTATGGCGGCACGGCACCAGATCAGGTGCGGGCCCAAATCAAGCGGTGGAAGGCGCTGGTGTGATGTTTTTTCTGCGCATAGCAGTGATCGTGGCGACCGGATTCGCTTTGGCAGGTTGTGGTGCCGATGGGGAGCCGGTGCAGCCAACCGCAAGCCTGGGTGTCGGCGTTGGCTCCAGCGGAACCCATGTCGGCGGAGGCGTCGGTCTGCGGCGCGGAGGTCTAGGGATTTATTTGGGCGTCTAACGCCCGAGTTGTTTTTTACCAACCGCATGCCCATTTTCTGGGCATGACCGGCCTTGCGCCAGAACTCCTGTTAAAGAAGACCTCTATGAGAACTACCGGCTTGATACTGACCCTCGTCGTGCTCGCGGCCTGCGATCCTTCTTACAAACCTAGCCCCGAACCTGAAACGAATTCGGGTGGGTCCGGCGTGTCGATCTCGGGCTACGGACGGGTTGGCGTGTCGACAACCAAATAACGAAATTTACTAGCCTATATAGAGCCGTTGGCCCGATGACACCGTGCAGATTAGGTGTTCTGTTGGGGGTACCTTCATCTCTGGAACGGGCGTGTCGTACACGCGTAAAACCTCGTGTCTGAAATTTTGGAACGTTAACCTCCGGGGTATCTGCTTCGGAAAATGATGCCGCAGCATTCGGACATTAACGCACTCACTGATGGATCGGTCGTCGGGACGGTCCGCATGGCGAAATTAGGCACCGGTGATGGTCCTCGGTTTTTCTATGCCATTTGGAAGAACCCCCGGTTGCACACTGTATCGGAATTCGACTGGCAAACCGTTCATGACCGATGAACATTCCGCCAAGTTTGAAACCGCCGGGCGCATATCTAAAAATTCTGGAACAGCCTTCGCGAAGAGGCAAAACTGCACAGGCGATCTAATTCTATTGCAATTGATCTTGCGCTCGACCGGGTGTTGCATCTAGTCGAGTACCCATGGATCACTTTCTCTACCGCGACGGCGCGCTGCACGCCGAGGATGTCCCGATTTCCGAAATCGCTGCCGCGGTCGGAACGCCGTTTTATGTCTATTCGACGGCGACCTTGTTGCGGCATTTCCAACTGTTCGATGACGCGTTGGAGGGTACCGACCACCTTGTTTGCTATGCAATGAAGGCGGCCAGCAACCAGGCGATCCTGAAAACGCTGGCGCAGGCGGGGGCCGGGATGGATGTGGTCTCGGGTGGCGAGTATCTGCGCGCCAAGGCGGCAGGTGTCCCGGGCGACAAGATCGTGTTTTCGGGCGTCGGCAAAACCGCCGATGAAATCCGGACTGCGCTGAGCGGCGGTATCCGCCAGTTCAACGTGGAATCCGAGCCTGAGATGGAAGTGATCAACGCGGTCGCGCTGGAATTGGGTGTGGTTGCGCTGATCACCGTTCGGGTTAACCCGGACGTGGACGCCAAAACCCACGCCAAGATCGCGACCGGCAAGTCCGAGAACAAGTTCGGCATTCCGATCGCGCGCGCGTCCGAAGTTTACGCCCATGCGGCCACCCTGCTGGGTTTGGAAGTGATCGGTATCGACGTCCATATCGGTTCGCAACTGACCGAGTTGGAGCCCTTCGAGCTGGCCTATACCAAGGTTGCCGAACTGACCGAGCAATTGCGTGCCGAGGGGCACAATATCCGCCGTCTTGATCTGGGCGGCGGGCTGGGCATTCCCTATACCCGCGCCAATGACGCCCCCCCTCTGCCGGTGGAATACGGCGCGCTGATCAAGAAGACGCTAGGCCATCTGAATTGCGAGATCGAGATCGAACCCGGTCGCCTGATTGCAGGCAATGCCGGTCTGATGGTTAGCAAAGTGATCTATGTTAAATCCGGTGAAGGCCGCGATTTCCTGATCCTCGACGGGGCCATGAATGACCTGATCCGCCCGGCGATGTACGAGGCGCATCATGATATCGTCGCTGTTCAGGAGCCCGCTCCGGGTGTCGAACAGCAGCCCTACGACATCGTCGGTCCGGTGTGTGAGACCGGCGACACCTTTGCAAAACAGCGCAACATGCCGCCGCTGGCTCCCGGCGATCTGGTCGCGTTCCGCAGCGCCGGCGCCTATGGCGCAGTGATGGCCAGCGAATACAACACCCGCCCCCTGATCCCTGAAGTTCTGGTGCATGGGGATCAATTTGCAGTTATTCGTGAACGCCCAAGCTTTGACGAAATCATAAACCGCGATACCATACCAGAGTGGCTCTGACGCGATGACCGTGCGGGCCTGTTCAGGAGGCCCGCCTTGACCGCAAGACCGACCCTGCCGATCCCAAGACTTTCCCTGTGGCTCACGCATGCAGGAATGCTGGCCGAGCAGGTTTTGCGTGCTTTTTGGCCATTTTTCTCGATTGTCATGGCGATTCTGGCCGTTTTGATGCTGGGGTTGCAGGATCACGTCCCGGTTGAAGTGGTCTGGGCCGTAGGTGCGGTGGCAGGCCTTGGTCTGCTGACGACACTGGCTTGGGGTGTTCGGCGATTCCACCTGCCCGACCGGGCTGAGGCGCTTATGCGGTTAGATGAATCCCTGCCGGGACGCCCAATTCAGGCGTTGGTGGACGATCAGGCTATCGGCGCGATGGATGTGGATTCGGTTGCTCTTTGGCAAGCGCATCAGTCCCGTATGGCGCAGAAGGTAGCGCGGGCTGAACCGGTCAGACCTGATCTGAGGTTGGCGGACCGAGATCCGTATGCGCTGCGCTATTCCGCCTTGTTGGCGTTGGTGATTGCCGTACTGTTTGGGTCTGTCTGGCGTATTGGCTCCGTGGCAGAAATGACGCCGGGCGCGGCCGTCGCCGGGCAGGGGCCTAGCTGGGAAGGTTGGGTGGAACCTCCGCGCTATACCGGACTGCCGACGTTGTACCTGGCGGACCAGTCCGACCCGACATTGTCGGTACCGCAAGGCAGCCGTGTCACATTGCGATTCTACGGAGAGGTCGGCGCCCATAGCCTGACCGAGACCACCTCGCCTTTGGGCGCACAAAGCGCGACCGAGCCGGAACAGGAATTTGTTACCGAACGCTCGGGGCAGTTGGTGATTGACGGTCCCGCAGGACGGGATTGGACCTTGAACATCATCGCGGACACGCCACCGCAAATTGCTGTGGCCGATAGTGCCGAAGCTGAGGCTGGCGGACAAATGAAACTGCCCTTTGCCGCCAGCGACGACTACGGCGTCGTTTCCGGTTCAGCTGTGCTCGAGTTGGATTTACCTGCCGTCGATCGCCGCTATGGCTTGATGGCCGAGCCCGAACCGCGTGACGTGATTGAGGTTGAGTTGCCGATGCCGATCACCGGCGATCGGGCTGATTTCACCGAAGACTTTATCGAGGATTTCTCACAGCACCCTTGGGCCCATCTGCCGGTGAAAATCACTCTGATGGCGCGAGATGCAGCGGATCAGGAGTCTCAGTCCGAACCTTATACGACCAAGCTTCCTGCGCGCCGGTTTTTTGATCCGCTGGCTGCGGCAGTGATTGAACAGCGGCGCGACCTGCTCTGGACGCGCCAGAACGCGCCGCGGGTTGCGCAGATTCTGCGCGCAGTCTCGCACTTGCCCGAAGATGTCTTCCGCTCGGACACCGCGTACCTACGCTTGCGCGTGGCCCTTCGCCGGTTAGAGGCTTTTACCGACTATGGGCTGACCCAAAATCAGCAGGAAGAAATTGCGCAGGCGTTATGGGATTTGGCCGTCATTATCGAAGAGGGCACGCTGGCTGATGCGTTGGAGCGTATGCGCCGGGCACAGGAACGTCTGTCCGAGGCGATGAAAAACGGCGCTACCGATGAAGAGATTGCCGAGCTGATGCAGGAATTGCGTGAGGCGACACAGGATTACCTGCGTCAGCTTCAGCGCTTGGCACAGGAAAACGGTGATTTTGACGAAAACCAGCAGGGCCAGAACGGCGAAACCATGCAGATGACGCAGGACGACCTGCAACGCATGATGGACCGAATTCAGGAATTGATGGAACAGGGCCGCATGGCCGAGGCGCAGCAGGCGCTGGAAGAGTTCCAACAGATGATGGAGAACATGCGCATCACCCAAGGCCAGGGTCAGGGCCAGCAGTCCGAGGGCCAGCAGGCGATGGAGGGGTTGGCCGAAACCCTGCGCGAACAACAGGGCCTCAGCGATCAGGCGTTCCGCGACCTGCAAGAACAGTTCAACCCTGGCGCACAGGCCGGTGAAAGTGAGGGCAACGAAGGTCGCAGTGGCGGCCTGGGTCGTGGCCAGAGCCACGAGGGTCAAGGCGGCCAGGGTCAGGGCACTGATCAGGCGGATGGCGGTGGTCAACAAGGCCAGGGCTCGCTGGCTGATCGTCAGCAGGCGCTGCGTGATGAGCTGGGACGACAGCAACAGAACCTACCCGGTGCCGGAACGCCCGAAGGCGAAGCTGCGCGCGATGCGCTGGGACGTGCCGGCCGTGCTATGGACGAGGCTGAAGATGCGCTGCGCGGCGATGACCTGGCCGAAGCTATCGACCGCCAGTCCGAAGCGATGGAAGCCCTGCGTGAAGGCATGCGCTCATTGGGTGAAGCTTTGGCCCAGAACCAGCAGAACCAGCCGGGTCAGGGTTCGCAAGAAGGTGATATGCAGGCCACCAACCGCGATCCGCTGGGCCGCAGTCCCGGCGCGAACGGATCGATTTCGACCGATGACAATCTGCTACAGGGCGAGGATGTCTATCGTCGCGCGCGGGAATTGCTGGACGAAATCCGCCGCCGCACCGGTGAAACGGACCGCCCTCAAATCGAGTTGGAATACCTTAAACGCCTATTGGAGCGGTTCTAACCGAGTTAGTTCTGTGCTGCACCCGAGGTCTGCGTCTCAAGCCATATCCGCGCCTGATCTACCAACGAGACATACGGTGTCAGGATCGGTTCAGCTTGCGGGACGGCTTCACTGATCTTCTGAGCGTTGCCGTAAATCAGCAGCAGGATAACGCCCACAATCAGAACTAGCGCAAATCCGCGCAAGAACCCGCCGCCCGATCTGTGGGGCGTGAGGTCCTCGACCTCGGGTTTAGCGTTATCGCTGCGCAGGCTGGAATTGATCGCCTCAACATCCGGCAATGCGCCCTTTTGGCGTATATTCGCAGGGCGTTCCGAGGGAGGCACGTATTCGACCGAGCGTTTGGGTTCGGGATCAGGCGGGGCGTCCAGCGCCAGATCGGGCTGGATTTCAAGGCTGCCGCCTTCCTTGGCACGCAGGTCCGCTTCTCGAGCGGCTTCTTCCTTGAGGATATTGGCGACTGCCGGGTCGATACTTTTGCTGCCAGCTTGTGTTTCGGGTTCCGGCGCAGGCTCTGCCGCAATTTCGGGGGCAGGAGCGGGCGCTTCCTCTACCGCTTCAGGTTCTTCAAGCTCCGCTTCAGGTTCAGGCGCTGGGGCTTCCTCAGCAACCGGTTCAACCGCTTCTTCGGGCAACGGCTCCGGGTGCTTTGCCTGAAACCAGGTCTTCTCGCAGTTCGAACACTGAACGTCGCGGCCTTCTTCCGGAATAACCTCGTCTGGCACTTCGTACTGAGCACCGCAATTCGGACACGTAAGACGCATACTGCCTCCTGCTCGGGACCTGGGCCCGATAATAGTTTTTTTAGGGATGATATTCCGTTAAGGCCTGACCGCAAAGGGTGTTTTCGGTTTCGCAGCATAAGTGTCACCAATTCGACCCGGTGCAGGCATTGAAACCATAACCGCGCTCGGGCAAGAAGGGCGTCAACTAAAACGGGGGCCCCTGTGATCGAGCTGGAAAATGTCAGCTACACCTATGGCGGTGGAGAACTTCTGAGTGACGTTTCCCTGCAGTTGCAGCCGGGATCGTTTCACTTTCTGACCGGTCCGTCAGGTGCGGGTAAAACTACCTTGCTCAAGCTCTGCTATGGCGCGTTGCTGCCCACATCGGGCCGGCTCAGCGCTTTTGACGAAGACATTGCTCGGTTGGATCGCGATCAGATGGCCTTTTTACGTCGCCGCATCGGTGTTGTTCATCAGGATTGCCGGTTTCTGGATCATATGACCGTGGCCGAGAATGTGGCCTTGCCGCTGATGGTGTCGGGACAAGCCGAGACTGCAAAGCGAGAGGATTTGAGCGAATTGTTGTCCTGGGTTGGGTTGGGATCTCGCCTGGACGCGCATCCGCCGGAACTGTCGGGGGGTGAGCGTCAGCGCGCCGCGCTTGCCCGCGCTGTGATCCTGTCGCCGGATGTGGTGCTGGCGGATGAACCGACCGGCAACGTTGATTGGGAGATGTCACAACGTCTGCTGCGCCTGCTGGTCGAACTGAACAAGATGGGCAAAACCGTGCTGATCGCCACCCATGACCTGAGCCTGATCCGCGCTGCCAAAAGCCAGGTGCAGGCGCGCGTTCTACGAATCTCGCAGCGTCAGATTCAACTGGCGGGGGCGGATCTATGAGCAAGGGAATGATCCGGAACCTGCTGCAAAGGGATGCACGCGCCGACCGCGTCGTGCCGCCCACCGGCTATACCGCGCATCTGACTCTGTTCGTGTCAGGCGCGATGGCTTTTCTGGCGGTGTTTGCGTTGGCCTTGTCTCTGGCCTCCGGGCGGGTGGCAGATCGTTGGGCGACTGAACTGGCCGGGGCTGCGACCTTGCGCATCAACGCGCCCGCAGATCAGCTTGCGGCCCAGACCGAAGCTGCCTTGACCGTATTGGGCCAAACCCCCGGCATTGCCTCGGCCCGGGCATTGACGACCGAGGAACAGGCCGCGCTGCTGTCCCCTTGGTTCGGACCCGACTTGCCGTTGGATACGTTACCTATCCCTCAACTGATCGAAATCATCGAAGGTGAGCCGGGACTGGATGCCGCCGGTCTGCGTCTGCGGCTTGGGGCTGAAGTGCCTGGTGCGGTGCTGGACGATCACACCCGTTGGCGTGAACCGTTGGTGGATGCGGCGACCTCACTGCGTCGGCTGGGCTGGGTTTCGATCCTGCTCATAGGTGGGGCGACGGCCGCAATGATCACGTTGGCGGCAAATGCTTCGCTGGCCGCCAATGCGCAAATCATTGAGGTGTTGCGTCTGGTCGGTGCCCGCGACCGGTTTATCGCTCGGGCTTTTGTCCGGCGTTTTACTTATCGGGCTTTCTTCGGCGCTGTGGTCGGGGTTCTGCTGGGCATGACCGGCGTGCTGCTGCTGCCCGAAGCCTCGGATGAGGGCGGGTTTCTGACCGGTCTGGGGTTTCAGGGAATCGGCTGGCTGTTGCCCGCGCTGATCCCCCTGCTGGGCGCGGCGGTTGCCTTTTTGGCAACCTGGACCGCTGCCAGCCGTAAATTGAAGGAGCTTTCGTGATGGCCACAGCATTTCAGTGGGTCCGTTCACTGATTTTCATGATCGTGATCTATGTTTGGATGCTGATTCTGGGCATCCTGTTTGCCCCCTACGCCCTTTTTGCCAAACGCGGCGCGTTGCGGGCCTGCAAAACCTATGCGCGCACGACCTTGTGGCTGGCCCGTTGGATGGTCGGCATTCGCACTGAGGTGCGTGGCGCGGTGCCGGAGGACGAAGTTGTGATCGGTGCCAAGCACCAATCCTTTCTTGACATCATCATCATTTTCGACGCGATCCCCCATGGCAAGTTCATCATGAAAAAAGAGCTGCTTTGGACTCCGGTCATCGGCATGTACGCCCGCCGCCTCGGCTGCATCCCGGTTGATCGCGGTAAAAAAGGCGCGGCGGTGGCCAAGATGGTCAAGGACGTCGCCAAAGAGTTCACGGAGCCCGGGCAACTTGTGATCTACCCTCAGGGGACCCGTGTCGCTCCGGGAGTACAAAAACCATATAAGGTGGGCACTGCCGTTCTTTATGAAGGATTGGGTTTCCCCTGTGTTCCCGTGGCCACCAACGCTGGTGTTTTCTGGCCGCGGACGGGTGTTCTGCGTAAACCCGGTTTGGCTATTGTTGATTTTCTTGATCCGATCGAGCCTGGTGTTGCGCGCCATTCGTTTCTCGGTCGATTGGAAGACGTGATTGAAACACGATCCAACGCATTGATGAAAGAAGTGGGGTTTGATCCGGATGGACTTCATTGAAGATATCGAAACGCTCGAAGGGCTTTATGGTACACCCAGCGCACCGGCACTGCAGAAAGTCGCGCGCAGCCTAACGCCGTTGTACCGCGAATGGATATTGGCGTCGCGTCTGTGCATCCTCAGCACAGTAGGGCCCGAGGGCGTCGATGGCAGCCCGCGAGGCGATGACGGTCCTGCCGTGCTCGTGCTTGACCCCAAAACGCTGGCCTTGCCGGATTGGCGCGGCAACAACCGATTGGATTCGTTGCGTAATATCGTGCGTGATCCGCGCGTGGCGTTGATGTTTCTCGTGCCCGGATCCAACAATGTGGTGCGCGTGAACGGTACTGCACGGCTAACGGCAGATACGGGTTTGCGTGCCCGGTTCGAGAAAGATGGCAAACAGCCGGCCACGGTTGCCGTCATCGAAATCTCCGAAATTTACACGCAATGTGCCCGTGCGATGATGCGAGCTCAGACGTGGTCATCGGGTGACGAAAGCGTCAACCTCCCCACTATGGGCGAGATTTTGGCTGAGGTGAGCCGGGGTGAGGAAGGTGGCAAACGCTACGACGCGGAATGGGGCGCACGCGCCGCTCGAACCATGTGGTAGCCACGCGGCGTTCGCGTCTAACCGATAACATTACCGACAAGAAGCGTGGGCTGCACATTGGTGAAGTTGGGTAAATCTCCCATGACCGGCCCACTCGCAGCCATCGCGGCATCCCTTGCATCCTGAGTTGGAAAGACGATGCTGGCGATGGCATAAAAACCCGGTGGTGTGTCCGGTCCGCCTGCAACCCCTTTTGTCACCAGAGTCCTGTCAATAAACGCTCCGAGATGTTCCCCGACAATCTTCATATGGGTGTCGGCGTAATAGTCATAGTCGAAATGAGTGTCATCCGTAATCGGGTACAAAACCTGAAGGGTAACGGGCATCTACTCATCTCCATTTCTTACAGCAGTCGAAACAACCTTGTTCGCAAAGTGTTGTCGATCATAAAGTAAGGCGACCAATTGGTCGCCTTCTATTTGTCCAGAGATGGCGGAGCGTTAGCTGTGTATCGGCCCATCTCCACAGGCCAGCGCAGCCTCACGCACGGCCTCGGAATAGGTCGGGTGGGCATGGCAGGTCAGGGCCAGATCCTCGGCCGAGGCGCCAAACTCCATCGCGACACAAACCTCGTGGATCAGGTCACCCGCTGCCGGGCCGATGATATGCGCGCCCAGAATGCGGTCCGTGTCCTTGTCGGCCAGGATTTTGACGAACCCGTCAGCGGCGAAGTTCGCCTTGGCGCGGCCGTTGCCCATGAACATGAACTTACCGACCTTGTAGGAACGGTCCTGCGCCTTGAGCGTCTCTTCAGTCTCGCCCACGTTTGCCACTTCGGGCCATGTGTATATCACGCCCGGAATGACGCCGTAATTGACGTGGCCGTGCTTGCCCGCGACCTGCTCGGCGGCGGCCATGCCTTCGTCTTCGGCCTTGTGCGCCAGCATAGGGCCTTCCGTCACGTCGCCGATGGCGTAGATTCCGGGTACGTTGGTCTGCCAGTCAGCACCAACCTTGATCTGGTCGTGCGGAGTCATCTCAACGCCCAGAGCTTCAAGATCCAGACCGTCCGAAAACGGCTTGCGGCCGGTAGCAACCAGTACGGTGTCGGCGTCGATCACGTGTTCGCTGTCATCCTTACGCAGCTTGTAGGTGACTTTGGCTTTGGTCTTTGTGGCCTCGGTCTTCTGCACCGCCGCGCCCATGATGAATTTCAGACCCTGCTTTTTTAGAATACGCTGGAAGGTCTTCTGCACTTCGGGGTCCATACCCGGAGTGATCACGTCGAGGAATTCGATCACTGTCACCTCGGCGCCCAGACGCTGATAGACCGAGCCCAGCTCCAACCCGATCACACCTGCGCCGATGACGACCATCTTCTTCGGGATCTTGCCCAACGAGAGTGCGCCGGTCGAGGTCACGACGACCTTTTCGTCCACTTCAACGCCGGGCAGAGAGGCGGGCTCGGAGCCAGACGCGATGATGATGTTCTTGGCCTCGTGGACCTCATCACCCACCTTGACCTTACCTGCGGCGGGGATCGAGCCCCAGCCTTTCAGCCAGTCGATCTTGTTCTTCTTAAACAGGAACTCGATGCCCTTGGTGTTGCCCTCGATGGTTTCTTCTTTGTAGGCCTGCATCTGCTTCCAGTCGACCGAGGGGCTTTTGCCCTTCAGACCCATCTTGGCAAAGTTATGCTCGGCTTCGTGCAACTGATGGCTGGCATGCAGCAGCGCCTTGGACGGGATACAGCCCACGTTCAGGCAGGTGCCACCCAGCGTTTCGCGCCCTTCGACAACGGCTGTTTTCAGGCCCAATTGAGCGCAGCGAATAGCGCAGACATAGCCGCCGGGGCCAGCGCCGATTACGATGACGTCGTAGTTTGCCATTTTATTCTCCTAAAACCCAAGGAACTAACCTTGAAAGGCGCGGCCATAGAAAGATGGCCTGCGCGATATTCTCCTAAACTGGCGTCAGGACTTTGACCTGAATATGCGCTACGCCACCACGTTCGTGGTGCATGGCCAGTTCCTCGGATTCGATAAAGCTCTGGGCGCGGTCCAGATCCGTGATCTCGAACAGGGCCACCGCATGATCCTTTTGTTCCGGGTCCTTCCAGATGTGGAGGTCGCGGATACCCGCAGCCTCCCGCATCTTTTTGTCTTCTTTAAACACCTTCAGCCAGACATCGAAATCGGCCACATCGGCTTGCCACAATACATGAGTTGCCATGATTACAGATCCATCAACAGGCGGCGCGGATCTTCCAGCGCCTCTTTCACACGAACAAGGAACGTCACCGCGCCTTTGCCGTCAACAATCCGGTGATCATAAGACAGAGCCAGATACATCATCGGGCGGATCTTGATCTCACCATTGATGACCATCGGGCGGTCCTGAATCTTGTGCATCCCAAGAATGCCAGATTGCGGGGGGTTCAGGATTGGCGAGGACATCAGCGAGCCATAGACGCCGCCGTTCGAGATGGTGAAGGTGCCGCCCTGCATTTCCTCCATGCTCAGCTTGCCGTCGCGGGCACGTTTGCCTTTCTCGGCAATCGCCTTTTCGATGGCAGCGAACGACATGCTATCTGCGTCGCGGATGACCGGAACCACAAGACCCTGCGGTGTACCGGCAGCAACGCCCATATGTACGAAGTTCTTGTAGACGATGTCGGTGCCGTCGATTTCCGCGTTCACCTCGGGCACTTCTTTCAGTGCGTGACAGCAGGCTTTGGTGAAGAAGGACATAAAGCCCAGACGCACACCATGCTTTTTCTCGAACTGGTCTTTGTACTGGCTGCGCAGGGCCATCACTTCGGTCATGTCCACCTCATTGAAGGTGGTCAGGATTGCAGCGGTGTTCTGCGCATCCTTCAGGCGCTTGGCGATGGTTTGGCGCAGACGAGTCATGCGCACGCGTTCCTCGCGGCCCGCGTCCTGAGCGGCAACCGGCGCGCGTGGTGCCGGAGCCGCCGGGGCAGGGGCCACTGGCGCAGGAGATACCGGGGCGGAGGATGCCGCCGCGACCGCGCTGACCACGTCTTCTTTCATGATCCGCCCATCGCGTCCGGTGCCGCGGACCTGATCGGCTGACAAGCCTGCTTCGGCCATGGCTTTCTCTGCAGAGGGCGCGTTGGCAATGTCTTTGCCACCGGCTGAGTCACCACCACCTGCAACTGTGGCCGCGACTGCCGGTGCCGGGACAGCGCCAGCTGCGGCACCAGAGATAACCGCCAGCTTGGCACTTGCGTTCACGGTTGCGCCTTCGGGGGCTACGATTTCCGCCAACACGCCAGCGGCCGGTGCGGGAACCTCGACCGAGACTTTGTCCGTTTCCAGTTCACACAGCATTTCGTCCTGTGCCACAGCGTCACCAACCTGTTTGAACCAGGTGGAGACAGTGGCCTCGGTGACGGACTCACCCAAGGTGGGAACCATCACATCGACGCCACCACCACCTGCGGTCGGAGCGGGCGCGGCAGCCGGGGCTGGTGCTGCGGCCGGGGCCGGAGCAGCACCTTCGCCTGCAGTGATGGTGGCGAGCAACGCATCAACGCCTACGGTTTCGCCTTCAGCGGCGACGATTTCACCCATCGCGCCAGCGGCGGGGGCCGGAACTTCGACGGTCACCTTGTCGGTTTCAAGCTCACAGAGCATCTCATCCACGGCCACGGCATCGCCGGGCTTCTTGAACCAGGTCGCAACCGTGGCTTCGGTCACCGACTCGCCAAGCGTGGGAACACGAACTTCTATCGTCATCGCTTATTTTCCTTCGATGCTCAGCGCTTCGTTCACGAGCGCCTCTTGTTGGGCTTTGTGTTGGCTGGCCAGACCCGTCGCAGGCGAGGCCGAGGTTGCGCGACCGACATAGCGCGGCCGTGTGTGTTTGGCGCCGATACGGGTCAGCACCCATTCGATATTGGGTTCGATAAAGGTCCAGGCACCCTGATTCTTGGGTTCCTCTTGGCACCAGATCATCTCGGCCCCTTTGAAACGCTCTAGCTCGTTGATCAGCGAGTGCGCGGGGAAGGGGTAAAACTGCTCAATCCGCATCAGATAGACGTCGTCGAGGCCACGTGCGTCGCGTTCTTCCAGAAGGTCGAAATAGACCTTGCCCGAACACATCACCACGCGCTTGATCTTGTCGTCTTTGACCAGCTTGGTTTCCGAGTTTCCTTTCTGCGCGTCATCCCACAGCACCCGGTGGAAGCTGGAGCCGGTGGTAAAGTCCTCGGCCGTGCTGACTGCCAGCTTGTGGCGCAACAGCGATTTAGGTGTCACCAGGATCAGCGGCTTGCGGAAGGTGCGGTGCAACTGTCGGCGCAGAATGTGGAAATAGTTCGCGGGTGTCGTACAGTTCGCCACGATCCAATTGTCCTGTCCGCACATTTGCAGGAACCGTTCAAGACGTGCGGACGAGTGTTCCGGGCCTTGTCCTTCGAACCCGTGCGGCAACAGCGTCACCAAACCGGACATCCGCAGCCATTTGCTTTCGCCCGAACTGATGAACTGGTCGAACATGATCTGCGCACCGTTGGCGAAGTCGCCGAACTGAGCCTCCCACAGAGTCAGCGCATTCGGTTCCGCCAGCGAGTAGCCGTATTCAAAGCCCAGCACCGCGTATTCGCTCAGCATCGAGTCGATCACTTCGTATTTCGACTGACCCTCGCGGATGTTGTTCAGCGGGTAATAGCGCTCTTCGGTTTCCTGATGAACAAAGCCGGAATGACGCTGGCTGAAAGTACCGCGCGTGGCGTCCTGACCGGACAGGCGCACAGGATACCCCTCGGTCAGCAAGGAGCCGAATGCCAGCGCTTCACCGGTGGCCCAGTCAAAGCCCTTGCCGCTGTCGAACATTTGTTTCTTGTGATCCAGCAGACGGGCAACGGTCTTGTGAACCGCAATATCCGCCGGGGCATGTGTCAGTGCTTCGCCGACTTCGGCCAGAGTGTCCGGCGTAATGGCGGTTTCGCCGCGGACGTATTCTTCTTTGTTCTTGTCCAGATGTGACCAGCGCCCGTCCAGCCAGTCGGCCTTGTTGGGTTTATAGTCTTTGCCGGCCTCGAACTCATCGTTCAGGTGGGCCTGGAAGGCGGCTTTCATATCCTCGATTTCACCCTCGGGGATCAGGCCGTCTTTGACCAAACGCTCAGTATACAGGCTAAGCGTGGTCTTATGGGTTTTGATCTTCTTGTACATGATCGGGTTGGTGAACATGGGCTCGTCGCCCTCGTTGTGACCAAACCGGCGATAGCAGAAGATATCGATGACCACATCCTTGTGGAACTTCTGGCGGAACTCGGTTGCCACCTTGGCGGCGTGCGTCACGGCCTCGGGGTCGTCGCCGTTCACGTGGAAGATCGGAGCCTCAACCATAAGTGCGATATCCGTCGGGTACGGGCTGGACCGCGAGAAGTGTGGCGCGGTGGTGAAGCCGATCTGGTTGTTCACCACGATATGCATGGTGCCGCCGGTCTTGTGCCCACGCAGGCCCGACAGGCCAAAGCCTTCGGCCACAACGCCTTGACCGGCAAAGGCCGCATCCCCGTGCAGCAGGATGCCCATCACCTTGGTACGGTCCGTATCGTTCAACTGATCCTGCTTGGCGCGGACCTTGCCCAGAACCACCGGGTTCACAGCTTCGAGGTGCGAGGGGTTGGCCGTCAATGACAGGTGAACCGAGTTACCGTCGAACTCACGGTCGCTGGAGGCGCCGAGGTGGTATTTCACGTCGCCTGAGCCATCCACGTCTTCGGGTTTGAAGCTGCCGCCCTGGAATTCGTTGAAGATGGCGCGATAGGGCTTGCTCATCACGTTGGCCAGGATGTTCAGGCGGCCCCGGTGCGGCATACCTATGACAATGTCACTCAGTCCCAGCGCACCGCCGCGCTTGATGATCTGCTCCATCGCAGGGATCAGTGCTTCGCCGCCGTCCAGACCAAAGCGCTTGGTGCCCATGTATTTGACGTGCAGGAACTTCTCAAAACCTTCGGCTTCGACCATCTTGTTCAGAATCGCCTTTCGGCCTTCCTTGGTGAAGGCGATTTCCTTGCCATAGCCTTCAATCCGTTCCTTCAGCCAAGCGGCCTGTTCCGGGTCCGAAATATGCATGTATTGCAGCGCGAAGGTGCCGCAGTAGGTTCGCTTCACAATGTCGACGATCTGGCGCATTGAGGCCATCTGCAGACCAAGGACATTGTCGATAAAAATCGGTCGGTCCATGTCGGCTTCGGTAAAGCCATAGGTCTTGGGATCAAGCTCGGGATGGGTGCTGGCCGCACGCATGCCCAGCGGGTCCAGATTGGCGGCCAGATGGCCCCGGATCCGATAGGCCCGGATCAGCATCAGCGCCCGCAGGCTGTCCAATACCGCGCGTTTAATTTGGTCTTCGCTGACCTGAACACCTTTGTCCGCCGCTTTTTCCTTGATCTTCTTGCCAGCGGCCTTGGCGTCGATCTCAGCCCATTCGCCGGTCAGCGCACCTGTCAGATCATCCGCCGGCATCGGAGGCCAGTCGGTGCGTGCCCAAGACGGTCCCTCAGCCTCTTTCTGAACGTCCGGCGTGGCGTCACCCATAGCCTTAAAGAACTCGGCCCAGGCGGCATCCACCGCGCCGGGGTCCTTGGTGTACTGGGCATAAAGCTGCTCCAGATACTCGGCATTGTGCCCCTGCATAAAGCTTGAGGCGTGAAACGCGGAATTGGGCGTATGTTCGGTCATTGGGCTACCTCATGTGGGTTGGGACCGTATTGATTGGTGCCTGGTTGGCTGGGGCGGGTCAGCCACCACAGGACCAGGAGGGGCGACACAAACAGGATCAGCAGTGTCGGAATGACGATCAGCAAAGTGGCGCGGGTGAACAGAATGTCCAGATTGCCACCGTGCTGGAAGCTGGAGGCAAGGCCGATGCCAAAGAAAAGCACTGCACCGGCGCCGAGGATAAGCAGGATCGGCAACAAAGCATATAACCCGCTGCGCCCGGTATCATGCATCCGCCGCCACGCGACAGCCAGATGCGGGAAGAACACGATCAGGCTGACGATGCTTTGCACCGGCTGAGAGGACGTTGCGGTGACGGATTTTATCTCGTCGCTTTCACTGACCGAGACCTGCGTGAAGAACTGCCAGTCGATGATGCTGGCGATAAAGCTCCAGATCACGATGAACAGGAAAAAGAACCAGTATTCGGGCCGCGAGGCACGACCCGAGAAAGTGAAGAACTTGGAGAAACAGGTGCGGATGGCGTCGGAGAAGGTCATTTCGATCTCTCCGGTTTTTTTGCAGTAAAAGTCGAGTAAACGGATGAAACGTTAACCTCATAGTCCGATGCAACCGAAATACGCTCCGAATTTAGGACAGCAGCGTTCAGGTTCCGTTCGAATCCGTTACTTTCGAAAGACTTGGGTCGTAGACGATAGATGGGCGGCAATGTATTGGGGTCTTTCCCAGAATCACCAAGCAATCGATTAAAAGTAACTGGAGAGTCTTCCTCTTTCAGTGCAAGCACACAGTGAATATGCCCATAGGTCTCGTGCGCAAAACTATCAATTCGTAAAACGCTTCCCGATTGCTCAAGAACAAACCAGCGGTCTTTCTTTTGTGAGCCATCAATAATCTGCAGATTTCGAATTCCCGCTGCATTTTTGAGAGCTAGTTTCCACGTACTTGCGATACGTTTGTTCGAGTAGTCGCCATAACCAAGGTGATTAACAAGATATGTGGCGGCATATGATTGTATCTCACGGTCATCAAGGCTCGCAGGTACACTGGGTGTCCAGCCAATCTGGATGAGAGAGTCGGTCACCGTCGCCAGATCGGTAGTGGCTTGGCAAGCGGCCACGGTCTTCGACACCAGTTGCGAGTTTTCGGCAATAGCCGGGACGGTTGTGGCTGCCGTAAAGGCAGCCACCATGCCAAACAGGAATTTCCGGCTACTGTTCACAGTTTACCCAATCGCTTCCAGCACGGCCTCGCCCAGCTGCGCCGGGCTTTCGGCCACGACGATACCGGCCGAGCGCATGGCTTCGATCTTGTCTTCAGCACCGCCCTTGCCGCCGGCGACAATCGCGCCCGCGTGGCCCATGCGGCGGCCCGGAGGAGCCGTGCGGCCAGCGATGAAACCGGCGGTCGGCTTTTTGCGGCCCTTCTTGGCTTCGTCCGCCAGGAACTGCGCGGCTTCTTCTTCGGCCGAGCCACCGATCTCACCGATCATGATGATCGACTCGGTTTCGTCATCGGCCAGGAACCACTCCAGCACGTCGATATGCTCGGTCCCTTTGATCGGGTCGCCGCCGATACCCACGCAGGTGGATTGGCCCAGACCCACATCGGTGGTCTGCTTGACGGCCTCATAGGTCAGGGTGCCCGAACGCGACACAACGCCGACCGAACCGCGCTTGTGGATGTGGCCGGGCATGATGCCGATTTTGCAGGCGTCGGGTGTGATAACACCGGGGCAGTTCGGGCCGATCAGGCGCGATTTGCTGCCTTCCAGCGCGCGCTTCACTTTCATCATGTCCAGAACCGGGATGCCTTCGGTGATGCAGACGATCACCTCCATCTCGGCATCAATCGCTTCGAGGATCGAGTCAGCCGCGAAGGGCGGCGGAACATAGATCACCGAGGCGTTGGCTTCGGTCACATGCTTGGCCTCGTGGACCGAGTTGAACACGGGCAGGCCCAGATGCTCCATCCCGCCTTTACCGGGGGTCACACCGCCGACCATCTTGGTGCCATAGGCGATCGCCTGTTCAGAGTGGAATGTGCCCTGCGAGCCGGTAAAGCCCTGACAGATCACTTTGGTATTTTCGTCGATGAGGACTGCCATTTGGCGTTCTCCTATTTTAGGCGGGCCGCAGCCTGCCTGAATTCTTCGGAAAGGCGGGCCAAGGCCCACCCCACGGAATTGGGATTAGCCTTTGACGGCCTTCACGATCTTCTCGGCACCGTCTTTCAGGTTGTCCGCCGCGATCACGTCTAGGCCAGAGGTGTTGATGATCTCTTTGCCTTTCTCAACGTTCGTGCCTTCCAGACGCACGACCAGCGGAACCTGCAGGCCGACCTCTTTCACCGCGGCGACCACGCCCTCGGCGATGACGTCACAGCGCATGATGCCGCCGAAGATGTTGACCAGAATGCCTTTGACCTGCGGGTCCGAGGTGATGATCTTGAAAGCTTCGGTCACTTTCTCTTTGGTGGCACCGCCGCCCACGTCGAGGAAGTTGGCAGGCTCGGCACCGTAGAGCTTGATGATGTCCATGGTTGCCATCGCCAGTCCGGCGCCGTTCACCATGCACCCGATCTCACCATCCAGCGCGATGTAGTTCAGGTCGTACTTGGAGGCTTCCAGTTCCTTTGGATCTTCCTCGGTCGTGTCGCGCAGCTCGGCGATATCCGGGTGGCGATAGACCGCGTTGCCGTCAAAGCCCAGCTTGGCGTCCAGCACCTTGAGGTCGCCGCCTTCGGCGACGATCAGCGGGTTGATCTCCAGCATCTCCATGTCCTTCTCGACGAAGGCTTGGTAAAGCTGACCCATTAGCTTGACGCATTGCTTGACCTGCGCGCCTTCCAGCCCCAGCGAGAACGCGATGCGGCGGCCGTGATAGGGCTGATAACCCGTGGCGGGGTCAACCGAGAAGGACAGGATTTTTTCCGGAGTGGCTTCGGCCACTTCCTCGATATCCATGCCGCCCTCGGTCGAGCAAACAAACGAGATGCGGCTGGTCTGGCGATCCACCAGAAGGGCCAGGTACAGTTCGCGTTCGATACCGGATCCGGCCTCGATATAGATACGGTTGACCTGCTTGCCCGCCGGGCCGGTCTGATGCGTGACCAGTGTGCGGCCCAGCATCTTTTTGGCTTCCTCGGCGGCTTCTTCAACCGACTTGGTCAGACGGACGCCGCCTTTTTCACCGGCATCGGCTTCTTTGAAAGAACCTTTGCCGCGGCCCCCTGCGTGGATTTGTGCCTTAACAACCCAAAGTGGGCCATCCAGTTCACCGGCTGCGGTTTTGGCTTCCTCGGCGCGCAGAACCGCGCGACCTTCGGAGACCGGAGCGCCATAGCTGCGAAGAAGAGCTTTGGCCTGATATTCGTGAATGTTCATCGAAACTGTCCCGTCTGACTACGATTAAACCGTTATAGGGGTGTCTACGGGGCAAGTTTAAAGGCTTTTTTGACGACACAGTGCTTTTTACTGAAGATTTTTACCTTTTGTGATCACAGGTTTTTGGGGTGTGATCACATTTTAAAGCCGAGATCTTTTTTGATTCGATTTATGGATCGAAACAGCGAAAAACACATTCAAAAACAAGATGTGAAGCGTTTGCGCCAACATCTTCGGTTGTGCAATTCAGATCGGTCACAGGTGGGCAAAAGAAAAACCGGCCCAACTCGGGGCCGGTTTTAAGAGATTTCATTGAAAGGTTCAGGCCAACGAGCCGTCGATACCTTTGCACGCTTCGATCAGGCCTTTTACGGCGTTTACCGAGTTGTCGAAGCCCGCTTGTTCATCTTCGTTCAGTTTGATGTCGACGATACGCTCGATACCGCCAGCGCCGATCACGGTGGGCACACCGACATACATGCCGTCCACGCCGAACTCACCGTTGCAATAGGCTGCGCAGGGCAGAACGCGTTTTTGGTCTTTCAGGTAGGCCTCGGCCATTTCGATCGCCGAGGTTGCAGGCGCGTAGTAGGCTGAGCCGGTTTTCAGCAGGCCAACGATCTCAGCGCCGCCGTCACGGGTGCGCTGCACGATGGCGTCCAGCTTGTCCTGCGTGGTCCAGCCCATCTCGACGAGGTCGGGCAGCGGGATACCGGCAACGGTCGAATAGCGCACGGACGGCACCATAGTGTCGCCGTGACCACCCAGAACGAAAGCGGTGACGTCACGCATCGAAACGTTGAACTCTTCCGACAGGAAGTGCGCAAAGCGGGCCGAGTCCAGTACGCCTGCCATGCCGCAGACTTTGTTGTGCGGCAGGCCCGAGAATTCGCGCAGAGCCCAGACCATTGCGTCGAGCGGGTTGGTGATGCAGATCACAAAGGCGTTGGGTGCGTGGGCGGCGATGCCTTCACCGACAGATTTCATGACTTTCAGGTTGATGCCCAACAGGTCATCACGGCTCATGCCCGGCTTGCGCGCAACACCGGCGGTGACGATGCACACGTCTGCGCCTGCGATATCGGCGTAGTCGCTGGTGCCTGACATGGCGGCGTCGAAACCTTCGGATGGTCCGGATTCTGCAATGTCGAGTGCCTTGCCTTGCGGCAGTCCGTCGGCGATGTCGAACAGGACAACGTCGCCCAGTTCTTTAACAGCTGCGAGATGGGCAAGCGTGCCGCCGATGTTCCCCGCGCCGATCAGCGCGATCTTGGGTCTGGCCATTTGGATTATCTCCGGTCGGTTTTGAAATCGCGGTTGTGCTAGTCGGTAAATGGCTTTCGCGCAAGGGTCATGCGGCGCGGCATGCAACCGCATACTGTTTGCGAAAGTGTCTGTGATTGCGCTAAACGGCCTTTTAGATAGGCCTATTTTCGGGATGCTACATGTTCGAACTGAACCTGATGTTTTTTGCTGTGGCAATCCCTGCGGTGATCTTTGCCGGTATCTCGAAGGGTGGGTTCGGCTCGGGCGTGGCCTTCGCGTCCTCGTCGATTCTGGCCATAATACTCGAGCCCGGGCAGGCGCTTGCGCTCATGTTGCCGATCTTGATGGTGATCGATGTGGCTACGCTTGGCCCCTACTGGAAAAGGTGGAGCTGGCCGGACGCGCGTCTGTTGATGCTGGGGGCGGTGCCAGGCGTCGCGCTGGGGGCCTTGCTGTATCGCGCCACCGATGATGATGTCTTGCGTTTGTTGATCGGAGGCATCTCGGTGGGCTTCGTGATCTGGCATATCGCGCAGAGCAAGGGTCTGATCCGCGGCTTCGCCACTCGCCTGCCACCGCCTGCCGGGCTGTTTGCGGGTCTGATCGCCGGATTCACCAGCTTTGTCAGCCACGCAGGAGGTCCCCCCGCCGCCGTCTACCTGCTGTCGCAACGCCTGACAAAGACCGAGTTTCAGGCCTCTACCGTGTTGGTCTTTTGGGTTATCAATATCTCGAAATTTGTGCCCTATGCCTATTTGGGTCTGTTTACGTGGCACACCGCATGGGCAGATCTGTTGTTGGCACCCTTCGCGATCCTCGGTGCGTGGCTGGGCGTCCGAGCACATTTCATGCTTTCCGAGCGCCTTTTCTTTGGCATCGCATACGTGCTGCTGACCTTGACGGGCAGCAAACTGATCTGGGACGCGCTAACTTAAACGTTGGGCGGCAGTGCTTCGGCCATCACTTCATAGGCCTGACCCGAGGCGACGAGGCAGGTAATCCCGTCTGGCAGCGTCACCGTGATCGTCCAACTGCCCGTCTGGTCCGATGCATAGATCTCCATCACCGCACCCTGTCGCGCGATACCGATGCCGCGGCGTGTTTCGCCATAGGTTTCGACCAGTCGCTTTAAAATGTCCTCACGTGGGCTGCAGGTGCGGGCCTGTACCTGTTGTGCGGCCAGAACCATGATCCCCAGGCCCATCGTCATCTTGAACAGCGTCTTTTTCATCTGCGAACCTTTCCGATTCCGTCTGGCTCAAGGGTGGGCTTCGCAGATCGAAATTCGGTTAAGCCAGCGCACGTTGCGCCGCTGATGCTGCATTGCGGCAATTTTCTCCTTGAACTTTCCGGCAAAAAATGCCCCATTCCACGCAACAATATTACAAAGAGAGAATCCAATGGACCCTCGCCAGCGCCCCTATCGCTCAGTTCTCTATATCCCCGGTTCCCGTGATCGAGCGCTGGACAAGGCCCGGACGTTGCCGGTGGATGCGATCATCTTTGACCTTGAGGATGCTGTTGCCGCTGATGAAAAGGCAAATGCGCGTGAGACGCTCAAGGCTGCACTGGCGGCCGGCGGTTACGGCGACCGGGTCAAGATCGTCCGCATCAACGGGCTGGATACTGAATGGGGCCATGCCGATGCCGAAGCCGTGCGCGAGATGGATGCGGACGTGGTTCTGCTGCCCAAGGTGAACTCGTCTGCGGACGTAGACGCACTTGCGGCGATCACGGGTGACATGCCGATTTGGGCGATGATGGAAACCCCACGCGGGATGTTGAACGCTGCTGAAATCGCGGCCCATCCGCAGATGACCGGCTTTGTCATGGGGACCAACGATCTGGCCAAAGACCTGCAAACCCGGTTCCGCCCGGATCGCCTGCCGTTGATGTCCTCGCTGGGTTTGTGCCTTTTGGCCGCCAAGGCCGAAGGGCTGGTCATTGTCGACGGAGTTTATAACGCCTTCAAGGACACCGACGGTCTTGCCGCTGAGTGTGAACAAGGTCGGGACATGGGTTTCGATGGCAAGACGTTGATCCATCCGGCTCAGGTGGAAATCACCAACGCGGCCTTTGCGCCGTCAGAGGCCGAAATCGACCTTGCTCGTCGCCAGATTGCGGCATTTGAAGAGACCGAGGCGCAGGGGCAAGGCGTTGCTGTCGTGGATGGGAAGATTGTTGAAAACCTGCATGTTGTAACGGCCCGCGAAATTCTGGCAAAAGCAGAGGCGATTTCAGCTTTGCAAGCGGGGTAAGCCAGCAATGGGCTTTGTTCTTCTGATCCTTGGTGTGGCGCTTTGGTGGGTCGCACATCTGTTCAAGCGTGTAATGCCTGCACGACGCGCGGCCATGGGCAATGGCGGCAAAGGTGCGGTCGCGCTGGCGCTGGTCGCAGCGGTCCTACTAATGATTTTCGGCTATCGCATGACCGACACCGTGTTCGTCTGGGCGCCGCCGACCTTCCTGATCCACGTCAACAACCTGTTGGTGCTGATCGCGATCTATCTGATGAGCCCGGCGGGCACCAAGGGTCGCCTGTTGAACAAGCTCCGTCACCCAATGTTGGGCGGGTTCAAGCTGTGGGCCTTTGCGCATTTGCTGGTGAACGGCGATCTGGCCTCGATCATTCTGTTTGGCGGTCTGCTGGCTTGGGCAGTTGTCGAAGTCATCGTGATTAACAAGTCCGAACCTGACTGGACCCCGGGTGAACCCGGAACCTATGGCAAGGATGCGATGTTTTTTGTCGCCTCGATCGTGTTGCTTGGGGTGATTGGCTACATTCACGGGCTAGTTGGGCCGTCTCCGTTCGGATCATAAGGAAACCATCATGGCAAAACTCTATCGTCTGCTGACCGAGGAAGACACCGCCGCCTTCTGCCACAAAGTGTCAGACGCGCTGGCCAAAGGGTGGGAGCTGTATGGCGACCCGTCTTATGCCTATGACGAAAACAGCCGCATGATGCGTTGTGCACAGGCCGTGACCAAAGAGGTCGAGGCCGACTATTCACCCGACATGAAACTGGGACAGCAATAATGGCAAAAACCAATCCGGGCCGCTTTTTCGAGGACTATGCCGTCGGGCAGGTCCTGCACCACGCCGTGCCGCGCACCGTGACTGAAGGCGAGCGGGGCCTCTATCATGCGCTCTATCCCGCGCGCCATGCGCTCTATTCCTCGGACGAGTTCGCGCGGGCCTGTGGATTGCAGGAAAGCCCCATTGACGATCTGGCGACCTTTCACGTGGTTTTCGGTAAGACTGTCCCAGATGTTTCGCTGAATGCGGTTGCCAATCTGGGCTATGCCGAAGGGCGCTGGTTGCTGCCGGTCCATGCGGGCGACACGCTGCGCTCGGTCTCTGAGGTGATTGGGGTTAAGCAGAACTCGAACGGCAAAACCGGTGTGGTTTGGGTGCGGACGCGCGGTCTGAACCAACTGGACGAAGTGGTCATCGAGTATGTCCGCTGGGTTATGGTCCGCAAAGCGGACCCGGATACGCCTGCACCTGAGGCGGTGGTGCCTGAACTTAAAAAAGTCCTGGAGCCCAGTGATTTGGTGATCCCGGAGGGGCTGGATTTTTCTAACTACGATTTCGCGCTAGCGGGCGAGCCACATCGTTGGGGTGACTACGAGATTGGCGAAACCATTGATCACGTGGACGGCGTGACGGTGGAAGAGGCAGAGCATATGCTGGCCACCCGCTTGTGGCAGAACACCGCCAAGGTCCACTTTGACCTGACCTTCCGTCCTGATGGCCGGTTGATCTATGGCGGCCATGTCATTTCAATGGCGCGGGCTTTGTCCTTCAACGGGCTGGCTAACGCGCAGATGATCGTGGGCCTGAATGGCGGCGCTCATGCCAACCCTTGTTTCGCGGGCACCACGATCAAGGCCTGGTCCGAGGTTCTGGACAAAGCGGAAACCAGGGTGCCGGGGGTCGGTGCCATACGCCTGCGCCTTGTGGCAACCAAAGGCGGAGAACCGTTTGAGTTGAAAGGTGAAGATGGCCGATACAAGCCGGACGTTCTGCTGGACCTGGACTATTGGGCGCTGATGCCGATCTGACGGTGCACATTGATTTGATCACAGCCTGTTCTATTCATGCTAGGCTGCGAGGATGGTCTTGCTTCGCACATTCGCTGCCTGCTTGTTTCTGACACCGCCCGCAATGGCCTGCGACCTTGCGCTGGCCTTGGCGGTGGACGTGTCCGGCTCGGTAGATTCAACGGAATATCGGATTCAGATGGATGGGTTGGCCGCCGGGCTGCGCGACCCTCTGGTGTCCGAAGCACTCGTGCGAAGTCAGGCGCAGTTGATGTTGGTGCAATGGACCGGGGCCTCGCGGCAGAAAGTTACGATCCCCTGGACCCAGATCTCTAGCTTTGAAACCCTGGACGAATTTGCAGACAAGGTTGCGAGTGATCCAAGGGTCTGGCGCAATTTTTCGACAGCAATCGGCGAAGCGCTTGAGATGACCATGTCCAGTTTCGATACAGTGTCGAATTGTAAGCGTCATCTGATCGATATTTCTGGTGACGGGGTTTCGAACGAAGGGGTTGAGCCATCCGCGTTGCGCAAAGCTTTGCGTACGCGCGGCGTGACGGTTAACGCCATTGCCATCGAAGAAAGTGAACCCGATCTGACCGCCTATTTCTTTGAAAACGTCATTGTCGGTGAGGGGGCCTTTGTGGTTTCGGCGGCGGGGTTCGCCGATTATCCTGAACGGATCCGGAAGAAGCTGTTGCGCGAAGTTACGCAGCAATCTGCTGCTTTGAAGCAGTAGGCGCAGATTCGTGATCACAATGCTTTCACCCTGAAAACGCTAACATTCAAACAGTGGAAGCAATTTTGTGATCACGCTAATATTTAGTGTGATCACATATGAAACTAATCTGCGAATTTGCACCCAAATTAGCCAATATTGCGTATGCAGCACGTGACAGAAAGGCAAAAAAGGGTAAAACGACGGGTAGCCAACGAAAGAGGAGCCGACATGGCCGATGTCAATCGGGGCAACCGCCCGCTCTCGCCACATATTATGATATACCGCCCCCAGATGACGTCCGTGTCTTCGATCATGGTTCGCATATCTGCGCTGGGTGTTTTCGCTGTATCCATCCTGGTTGTCTGGTGGCTGCTGGCCGCTTCGACTTCGGAAAGCGCATTTGCGGGGATCGACGCATTCTTGCGCAGCTGGTTCGGCGATATCGTCCTGACCGCAGCGACTTGGGGGCTGTGGTATCACACGCTGGGCCGTTTGCGGCACGTCTTGTGGGACTTCGGTTACTGCCTTGAGGTTAACGTGGCCGAGAAACTGGGGCTGGGCATGTTCGTTGGTGCGACCGTCCTGACCCTTATCACCGTGCTTGCGGTTTAAGGAGACGGCACATGCGATACCTGACAGACCGTAAGCGCGCCCAAGGGCTGGGCGCAGGAAAATCCGGCACACAAACCCATTGGCAAGCCATGGTTCGGGCCATGATCCTGACCGTGTTGGTCCCGATATTCATCTTCACATTTGGTGCTGGAATTGGAGGCACATACGAAGAGGTCGTCGCCTATTTCAGCCGCCCATTCCCGGCGATTGTGACTGCTCTGGCTCTGATCGTGGGGCTGCTGCAATTGATGTATGAGGCACAAGAGGCGATCGAAGATTATGTGCATGGAGTGATGGAAAAAATCTCGCTCGTCGCGATGTGGGCCCTGGGCTACACGTTAATGGCGGCAGGATTGTTCGCTCTGGTCAAACTCGCCCTGTGATGCGCGGTAAGGAACAAGAACAATGACAGCAGCATATGAATATGAAACCCACGAATACGACGTCGTTGTCGTAGGCGCAGGTGGTGCAGGTCTGCGGGCGACGCTGGGTATGGCAGAGCAAGGTCTGCGCACGGCCTGTGTCACCAAGGTTTTCCCGACCCGCTCACACACGGTTGCGGCGCAGGGTGGCATCGCCGCATCTCTTTCCAACATGGGCCCTGACCACTGGCAGTGGCACATGTATGACACCGTCAAGGGCTCGGACTGGCTGGGCGACACCGACGCGATGGAATACTTGGCCCGCGAAGCCCCCAAGGCGGTGTATGAGCTGGAGCACTACGGTGTGCCTTTCAGCCGGACCGAAGAAGGCAAGATCTATCAGCGTCCCTTCGGCGGCCACACCACCGAATTCGGCGAAGGCCCCGCGGTGCAGCGGACCTGTGCCGCCGCCGACCGGACCGGCCACGCGATCCTGCACACGCTGTATGGTCAGTCGCTGAAGAACAACGCCGAGTTCTACATCGAATATTTCGCCATCGACCTGATTATGTCCGAGGACGGGCAGTGTCAGGGTGTCGTCTGCTGGAAGCTGGACGACGGCACGATGCATGTCTTCAACGCCAAGATGGTGGTGCTGGCGACCGGCGGTTATGGCCGCGCCTATTTCAGCGCGACTTCGGCCCACACCTGCACCGGCGACGGTGGCGGTATGGTGGCCCGTGCGGGTCTGGCTTTGCAGGATATGGAGTTTGTGCAGTTCCACCCAACCGGCATTTACGGTTCGGGCTGTCTGATCACCGAGGGTGCCCGCGGTGAAGGTGGTTACCTGACTAACTCGGAAGGCGAACGGTTCATGGAGCGGTATGCGCCCCAGTACAAAGACCTTGCGCCACGTGACTATGTCTCGCGCTCGATGACCATGGAGATCCGTGAAGGTCGCGGTCATGGTGACAATGGCGACCACATTCACCTGAACCTCAGCCACCTGCCAGCCGAAGCGCTGGCCGAGCGTCTGCCGGGGATTTCGGAATCTGCGCGCGTGTTTGCCGGTGTGGACGTCACTAAGGAACCGATCCCGGTATTGCCAACTGTGCATTACAATATGGGTGGTATTCCGACGAACTATTGGGGTGAGGTTCTGAACCCCACCGCGGACAACCCGACCGGTGTCGTGCCGGGCCTGATGGCCGTGGGTGAGGCCGGGTGTGCCTCGGTCCACGGTGCGAACCGTCTGGGTTCGAACTCGCTGATCGACCTCGTGGTGTTTGGTCGCGCGGCGGCGATCCGGGCCGGTGAGGTTGTCGATGCCAAATCACCGAACCCTGAATTGAACCAAGCGTCGGTCGACAAGGCCTTTGACCGGTTTGATGCGGTACGCAACGCCAGCGGAGCCATCCCAACCGCAGACCTGCGGCTTGAGATGCAGCGGACCATGCAGGAAGACGCGGCCGTGTTCCGGACCGCCAAAACCATGGCCGAAGGCGTCGAGAAAATGACGGCGATCGCCGCCAAGATGGACGACCTGAAAGTCAGCGACCGTTCGCTGGTTTGGAACAGTGACCTGATGGAGACGCTGGAGCTGACCAACCTGATGCCAAGCGCGCTGGCCACCATCGTTGGTGCCGAAGCGCGTAAGGAATCCCGCGGCGCTCATGCGCACGAGGATTTCTCGGAACGCGACGATGAGAACTGGCGCGTGCACACCGTGTCTCGGGTTGAAGGCAACAAGGTAGACCTCAGCTATCGTCCGGTTATCGTCGACCCGCTGACCACCGAAGCCGAAGGTGGAATCAACCTGAAGCGGATTGCGCCCAAGGCGCGAACGTTCTAAGTTTGCCAACTTTGTGCCGACAGGCAAATAGTCTGTCGGCTGCTTCTAAGCTACGAATAAAAGGCAAATACCATGACGTTGCGCAACGAAAAGTGCTATTCTGAGCTAGCCCGCGATCTGAAAGAATTCAGTGGCGGTCGGAAGATTGTTGAGATCGTGAATTCGGGCAACTGGGGTGACACGCTGATTCGTGCGGGGCAGGCAGAGTTTCTTGCTGACAATGGTATTGAAGTAGACCAGATCTCCATTTTTAAGCTTCGAAAGCCGGAAACCAAAAAACCTGCTCTTAAGGCGCTTCGCTCTCAACTCCGTGCTTTCTTTTCTAACGATGTTGCGATTTTTACGGGTTCCGGCGCGTTTCGGGAGTATTTTAATCGGTCAAATGAACTCGCTATAGCAGCGAAAAAGTTCTCAAAAGTCCTCATCATGCCGTCGTCAGTGCCATTCTCTCTTAGTTTGGACCCAACGCGGACTGTTGTTTGGCGGAGGGACAAATTGGAAAGCATGACAGGCGCTCCAAACGCTAAATTTTGTCATGACCTGGCATTCTACCTCGATCCACGTCCGAGGGCATCTTCTAAGAAAATGGGTGTTTTGTTCAGGACTGACGTCGAAACAGATGGATCTTCCGTTCCGCCGGGGAATTTAGATTTGAGCCAGGAGGGAACACACAATTCCGATCCAGAGGAGTTTTTGAACCGTGTCGGCGAGTATGAAATAATCTATACCAACCGTTTGCATGTAGGCATTGCTGGCGCTTTGTTGGGCCGAGAAGTACACATATTTCCGAACAGAAACCAAAAAATCCACTCAATTTACGAGTGCTCACTAAAGCCATTTTATAAAAACGTTCATTTTCACGATGAGCCGCCCGGCACATCCGAGTTTTTGAAAGCTGAATTGCGATCAGCTTAGGATGACCGGAATGAAGAATATATCTCATGCGGCAGGCAACATTCGGTACGTAATCGGGAGCGGTTGGTGGTCATCTGACACAAACGTAAACCCAAAGCGCAAAAATTTGGGTGACCCCGTTATCCGCTCGGTGGAATTTTTTAACCACTGGCTGTCTGCCATACAGCGTTTTACCTCTCCGCAAGAGGTCATCGTTGTTGACTCGAATGCTCCAAACAAACCTGCACCAGACAAAAGATCTCAGGTTCAGTGGGTATCGCTTCCGTTTAATGCTAAACACGCTACCGATCACATCGGACGGTGGAGTGGTTGGACAAGATCGGTCATTGTATCGGCGTCTTATGCAATGGCCTCGGATTGCGACTATTTCGTCTATGTTGAGCAAGACTGTTTGATCAACGGCACTGACGTGATCGAACATTGTATTGAGAATATGAGAGCAGGGATTGCATTCGGATCTGGAGAAGGCACACCGCAACCTCTGCAGCAGTCTTTTTTCATAATTCGCTCGGATTTGTTGCCAGGCTTCCTAAGCAATCTGTGCGCAATTCGTGAACGAGATTGTGACCTTTCTCCGGAATGGAAGTTCCTGTGTGCAGTTTGGTGGCCGTTTGTTGTAGCTGCGAATCTTGGATTGTTCCGGTGGCGGTACTTCAGAAAAAAATGTGTGAAGTTCTCAAAAGGCCGCTGGTTTGACTTTCTTCCTATTGGCGTCGGACGAACTCGACCGATTCCGTTCAATGAGGAGTTTTTCTATTTTCAACACGGAACGCGTGGTGAAGTCGAACAGTTTATTCAGGAGCAGGAAAAATGATTGTTGGAAATTTGGCCACCTATCCTCCAAGGCGAGACGGTTTGATAAAAGCTGTTCGGAGCATTGCAGCGCAAGTCGACCGGCTAAATGTGGTTCTGAATGAATATGAAAGTACTTTGCCCGAGTTGGCTGAACATGAAAATGTAAACCAGATCATACCTGTGGAAGACACTAAGGATGTTGGCAAGTTTTACCCGGATACCTCGGATGCAAAATACGTCCTTTTGTTGGATGATGATATAGATTTCCCACCTGACTATGTCGCGCGGACAGTTGCGTGTTTTGAGTCGTTCGGTGAGCGCCGGGTTATAGCCGGATATCATGGTTCAACATATACACGACCTGTTTTTGGCAAGCGCTCGGATCGTCGCAAATTTAAACGAAAGCGCCTTGGTATCTTAACAAGTCTGATCGAATACTTTGCAGAAATACGCGCATATAAGTCCCGACGTGCTGATTTTCGGGATGTTTCCGTGTTTTATGAAGCACAGGCAAACTCTATCGTTGTCGATCAAATTGCTACGAACGCAGCTATACTGAATGCCAAGGATGTTCCGCCCTATGAATATATGGCGGACAGCCAAAAATTCGTTGATGTCAGATTGGCCCGATGGGCATTTGAACGTGGCATTACAGCCGTTACGTTGCCAAGGGAAGAGAACTGGCTACGTCCGCTGCGATACGAAGAAACGATTTTCCGAGGTTTCACCGAAAAGAACCTCGCACATGTGAATGCAGAAATAGAGATATTCGCAGGGCGTGTGCCCAATGCTGGGCAGGTTTTGAAATGAAAAAGACATGCTCGGATTGTACTAACTGTCTTCGGATTAGCTGCGGTATTCGGCTGTCCTCGCGCAGGCAAGATAAGGAGGCCTGAAATGGTTCAACTGACCCTACCCAAGAATTCGCGCATTACGACGGGCAAAACCTGGCCCAAGCCGGAAGGTGCCACCAATGTGCGAAAGTTCCAGATTTATCGCTGGAACCCAGAAGACGACAAAAACCCGCAGCTCGATACCTATTTCGTCGACATGGATAGCTGCGGTCCGATGGTTCTGGATGCGCTGATCAAGATCAAGAACGAGATTGACCCGACGCTGACCTTCCGCCGTTCGTGCCGCGAAGGTATCTGCGGCTCCTGTGCGATGAATATCGACGGGATCAACACGCTGGCCTGTATCTACGGCACGGATGAGATCAAGGGGGACGTGAAAATCTACCCACTGCCGCACATGCCGGTGGTCAAGGACCTTATCCCGGACCTGACGCATTTCTACGCCCAGCATGCCTCGATCATGCCGTGGCTGGAAACCAAAACCAACCGCCCGGCGAAAGAGTGGAAGCAGTCGATCGAAGACCGCAAGAAGCTGGATGGCCTGTATGAATGTGTGATGTGCGCCAGTTGCTCGACCTCGTGCCCGAGCTACTGGTGGAACGGCGACCGCTATCTTGGACCTGCCGCGCTGCTGCACGCCTATCGCTGGATCATCGACAGCCGTGACGAGGCCACTGGTGAGCGTCTGGACGAACTGGAAGATCCGTTCAAGCTGTATCGCTGCCACACAATCATGAACTGCGCTAAGACCTGCCCCAAAGGTCTTAACCCGGCCAAGGCGATTGCCGAAATCAAGAAGATGATGGTCGACCGCTCGGTCTGAACGATCCTTAGAAAACTGTACTTGCCGCCTTGCGGCAAGTGCATGGCGAAATTGCAAAACTATGCAATGCAGCCCGCCCTGTTCCGCATTATCGTGGCATGTAGGGAGGAGTGATAGAACCGAAATGGGATCGCTCCGATGCAAGAACAAAATTCCAAAACAAAAGCGGCCGAGGCGCTGGAACTGCTGGAACAGGCTTGGGCCTATTACACGCCGGAACCTGCGCTGGCGTCTGAAACGCATGAACCCGAACTATTTGAATACGCAAACGCTGCCTGACGCTTGAAAAGTCCCGTCGATTGGGCAATGCATGGGCATGCCCATTCTGTTGTTACTGCTGGCCGCCGGAGTGTTCGCCTATTTCTTTTGGCGGTCGCGGACGTCTTCTTTGACGCGCGATTGCCGCTGGCGACAACACCGCAAGGAAGGTGTTTGGACCTGCGCCTATTGCGGGGCGCAGCAAGAGGGCACGGCTTGCCCGACCAGTTGCATGAAGGGGAGATAGGAGAAGCAGGGCGCATCTCACGCCCTGCTATTGTTCAGGCGGAGCCTGGAAAAGCCGCTTGCAGCGCGATCTCGACCATATCGCCAAAGCTGCTTTCACGCTCAGACGAGGGCAAGGCCTCACCAGTCAGCAGATGATCCGACACAGTCAGAACAGCCAGCGCTCGGCAGTTGTGGCGCGCGGCTAGGATGTACAGCTCGGCCGCTTCCATCTCGACCCCAAGAATACCGTGACGCACCATCTGTTCGTTCAGATCGGGGCGTTCGTCATAGAACACGTCAGATGAATAGATCCCGCCGATATGGGTAGGGGTACCTTTGGCAGCGGCAGCCTGGGCCGCAGCTTGCAGCAGGCCCCAGTCGGCGCATGGCGCAAAGTTCAGCTCTTTCAGAATGCCGCGCGACGGCGTGCTGAGAGTGGTCGAGGTCATAGCAAGGATCACGTCGCGGATATTGACATTCTCTTGCATCCCACCGCACGAGCCAATGCGGATCAGGGTTTTGGCACCGTAATCACGGATCAACTCGTTGGCATAAATAGACAAGGAAGGCATACCCATTCCGCTGCCTTGAATCGTGACCGGGTTTCCCTTCCATGTGCCGGTGTAGCCAAGCATTCCGCGCACATTATTGACCAGCTTGGCATCTTGCAAAAAAGCTTCCGCCGCCCATTTCGCCCGATACGGATCGCCGGGCATTAGAACAGTTTCTGCAATTTCGCCATTTTCGGCGCCGATATGAATTGTCATTTTGCAACCAATTCCTATCAGATTTCCAAATCCGAAATATCTGCACCGGCCTTCAAAGCGTCATGAACCCATTGTGGCTTGCGTCCGCGTCCCGACCAGGTTTGATCAGGGTTAGCCGGATTCTTGTATTTTGCGGTGTTTTTCGGACCCTTTGCGGGTTTTGATGCACCACCGGACAATTCAGAAAGAGAAAATCCAAATTCAGCAGCAGCTTTTTCGGCAGCTTTAAGGGCCTCTTTGCGTTCGCGTTTTTCCGCGCTTTTTAGCGCGACTTCCACCTTGTCACGCAATTCAAGCAGTTCTTTGCGTGACATTTTTTCAAGGTTGATCGCCATTTCTCTTCTCCAATACGAAAGCCGTTATGGGTAGGCGCAACAACCCACCGTTATTTCAGACTTCGGTATTTATCTGACTCTTTGCATAAAGCAAGAGACAGAGCGAGAAATGAAATGCAAATGGCGCTATTCGGCTGCCAAATTCTGCGGATCGACCAGCGTGACAATATCTCCCATTATCGCATTCAGCTCAAAATTCTTGGGCGTATAGATTTTCGAAACACCCATTGCTCTGAGTTTTGCCGCGTCTTCATCAGGAATAATCCCGCCGACTATTACGGGGACATTGTTCAACCCAGCTTCACGCAGGCGGGCCATTACATCCTCAACCAGCGGGATGTGACTGCCAGACAGAATCGAAAGCCCGATGACATGGGCTTCGTCTTCGATGGCTGCGCTGACAATCTCTTCGGGGGTCAGGCGGATACCTTCATAGCTGATATCCATGCCGCAATCGCGTGCGCGGAAAGCAATCTGTTCGGCGCCATTGGAATGGCCGTCCAGCCCCGGTTTGCCGACCAGGAATTTCAGACGCCGCCCCAGCTTGTCACTAACGGCATCAACGGCTGCGCGCAGGTCGTCCAGACCTTCGGTCTTGTTCGAAACTGAACCGGACACGCCGGTCGGACCGCGATAGGTTCCGTAGACCTTGCGCATCTCTTCCGCCCATTCGCCGGTCGTAACACCTGCTTTGGCGGCTGCAATCGAGGGCTCCATGACGTTGGCCCCGGTTTGCGCTGCCTCGCGCAGCGCGGCCAGAGCGGCCGTAACGGCCACGTCATCACGTTCGGACCGCCATTCGTTCAACCGGGCGATCTGTTCCTGTTCCACCGCTGGATCGACGACCATGATGCCACCATCCTCGGTTTGTAGAGGTGACGCCTCGCCCTCGGTCCATTTATTCACGCCAACTACGACGGTCTCATTTCGTTCGATCCGGTTCAGGCGTTCGGCATTGGAGTCTACCAAGCGTGACTTCATGTATTCGATCGAAGCGACCGCACCCCCCATCGAATCCAAGTTGGCCAACTCGGCGCGGGCGCCTTTCTTCAGTTCTTCAACCTTGGCGTCCACGGCGGGGTTGCCGTCAAACAGGTCGCCAAATTCCAGCAGATCAGTCTCATAGGCCAGAATTTGCTGCATCCGCATCGACCATTGCTGGTCCCAGGGGCGGGGCAGGCCGAGCGCTTCGTTCCACGCAGGTAGTTGTACCGCGCGAGCGCGTGCCTTTTTGGACAGGGTCACGGCCAGCATCTCGATCAGGATGCGGTAGACGTTATTTTCTGGCTGCTGCTCGGTCAGGCCCAGCGAGTTCACCTGAACGCCATAGCGGAATCGGCGGAACTTCGGATTTTCGACCCCATAACGTTGCTGCAGGATTTCATCCCAAAGGTCGACGAAGGCCCGCATCTTGCACATTTCAGTGACAAAGCGAATACCCGCGTTCACAAAGAATGAAATCCGGCCACACAGCGCCGGAAAATCTTCGGCTGGAACGCGGGGGCGCAACTCATCCAGTACTGCGATGGCAGTAGCCAGCGCATAGGCCAACTCCTGCTCCGGAGTCGCGCCGGCCTCTTGTAGGTGATAGGAACACACGTTCATCGGGTTCCATTTCGGCACGTTGGTATAGCAATACTCGGCCACGTCCGCGATCATCTTTAGCGACGGTTTCGGCGGGCAGACATAGGTGCCGCGGCTTAGATATTCCTTGATCAGGTCGTTCTGAACCGTGCCCTGCAGCATGGACACATCTGCACCCTGTTCCTCGGCCACGGCGATATAAAGCGCCAACAGCCAAGGAGCCGTCGCATTGATCGTCATCGATGTATTCATCTGCTCTAACGGAATCTGGTCGAACAGAACCCGCATGTCGCCCAGATGGCTAATCGGCACGCCCACCTTGCCCACTTCGCCCCGAGCCAGCGTGTGATCGCTATCGTACCCGGTCTGAGTCGGCAGATCGAAGGCCACGGACAGACCTGTCTGCCCCTTGGCCAAGTTGCCGCGATAGAGGGCGTTCGACGCCTTGGCGGTGGAATGACCGGCATAGGTTCGGATGAGCCAGGGGCGATCTTTCTGCGTCTGCGTCATTGTGGGGCCTCTTATATCGGGTAGGTAAGAAAATTACGCTCAACGGCTACAAAGCGCAATTTTTGGGATATGTCAATTCGCTGCGTTGCGGCATATCAATCTCTTCAGATTGTAGGACGTAACGTTTGGTGGCAGTGTGCGCCCATGACTCAGACCGTGGAACTTCCGCTTTGGCTGTTTTTGCTGATCGTGGTATTTGCCGCGGTCACCTTTGCCTCACATTTTCTGTTCCCGTCGGTGCGTTGGTTTTTTCGTCGCCGATTGGAACGTGCCGTCAAGCGCCTGAACGAGCGCCTGCAACGTCCGATTCAACCGTTCAAACTGGCGCGGCGGCACGACATGATCCAGCGACTGATCTATGATCCGCAGGTTGGACAAGCGGTGCGCGACTTTGCACGAGAGGAACGAGTTCCAGAAGCCGTGGCTTTTGAAACTGCGCGTCGGTATGCACGTGAGATTGTTCCGTCGTTTTCTGCAGTAGCTTATTTCAGCTTCGCTATCCGATTGGCCCGGGTACTGAGCAATGCGTTCTACAATGTGCGCCTAAGCTACATGGACGAATCGTCCTTAAAGGACATCGATCCGGATTCGACGGTTGTTTTCGTCATGAATCACCGTAGCAATATGGACTACGTGCTCGTTACTTATCTGGCGGCGCAGCAGTCTGCTCTGTCCTACGCGGTAGGGGAATGGGCGCGCGTCTGGCCTCTCAGCCGCCTGATCCGTGCGATGGGTGCTTACTTTATTCGCCGGAAATCGGGCAGTGACCTCTATCGTCAGGTGCTTGCTTGCTATGTGCGCCATGCAACCGAGGCTGGTGTGACGCAGGCAATGTTCCCTGAAGGCGGCCTCAGCCTGACCGGAGCGTTGGGGCGCCCCAAGCTGGGTCTGATCAAATACATCATAGACGCCACCGGCCCAAAGGGGCGGGACGTGGTATTCGTTCCGGTTGCCTTGAATTACGACAGGGTACTTGAAGATACGATTCTGACAAAAGCCGCGCTAGGCAATGAACGCCGGTTTCGTGCCAGGATCGGTGTGATCACCTGGTGGATCCTTAAGCAAGTCGGTCGGCGGCTCACGGGGCGGTACCAGCGATTCGGCGTGGCATCGGTGCGATATGGCAAGCCGATCTCGTTACAGGCGTTTCGCGCGGAGCATGAGGACAACTTGATGACTGACCTAGCGCGCGCTCTGATAGGAGGTATTGGGGCGGCAATCCCGCTCGTTCCGGTACCAGCGACCTGCTGGCTGGTGCGCGAAATGGGAGAAATTCCCGAAGCCGAAGCAGTAATGCTGATTGAGCGGCTATTGCGACGCAACGGAAACCCCGAGCCAATGGACCGCACCGCCATCGAAGCCGGAATTCAACAATTAGTCGATCGGCGCATTCTCGTTCGGAACAGAGGAAAAATATCGTCTTCCGGTCAAAGGGTTGATCTTCTGGAATACTACGCGGCTTCGGCACCATTGGACGAAGAACAGGTTCTTGCTGCGTCTGCGAAAGAGATTTCTGCATCCGCTGGGTCATAAAATTACAAATTTAGCCCAAAATGGGTTGCAATGTTGCTCAGCGGTCAATACTCATCGGATAAAGCCGGCGATTCTGCATCGCGGCGAGAGTTTTGAACAAAGGAGGCTATCATGGCTCTGGACACCGACAGCGGCATCGCGTCGTACGAGGCACCGGAAAAAGACCTGTATGAGATGGGTGAAATCCCTCCGATGGGATATGTCCCAAAACAGATGTATGCGTGGGCAATCCGGAAGGAGCGCCATGGCGAGCCGGACACGGCCATGCAGCTGGAAGTGGTCGACGTGCCCAAGCTGGACAGCCACGAAGTTCTGGTTCTGGTGATGGCGGCCGGTGTGAACTACAACGGCGTCTGGGCTTCGCTGGGCAAACCGATCAGCCCGTTTGACGGCCACGGTCAGCCATTCCACATCGCCGGGTCCGATGCGTCGGGCATCGTCTGGGCCGTTGGCGATAAGGTGAAGCGTTGGAAAGTGGGCGACGAAGTCGTGATCCACTGCAACCAGGATGACGGTGACGACGAGCACTGCAACGGCGGCGATCCGATGTACTCGCCCAGCCAGCGCATCTGGGGCTATGAAACACCTGATGGGTCATTTGCGCAGTTCACCAATGTTCAGGCTCAGCAGCTGATGCCGCGTCCCAAGCACCTGACTTGGGAAGAAAGCGCCTGCTACACGCTGACGCTGGCCACCGCCTACCGCATGCTGTTCGGCCACGAGCCGCACGATCTGAAGCCCGGCCAGAACGTTCTGGTCTGGGGCGCGTCGGGCGGACTGGGCTCTTATGCAATCCAGCTGATCAACACCGCGGGTGCAAATGCGATCGGTGTGATCTCGGACGAAAGCAAGCGTGACTTTGTCATGAGCCTCGGTGCCAAGGGCGTTCTGAACCGTAAGGACTTTAACTGCTGGGGTCAGCTGCCTACCGTGAACACTCCGGAATATGCCGAGTGGTTTAAAGAGGCCCGCAAGTTCGGCAAAGCCATATGGGACATCACCGGCAAAGGTGTGAACGTCGACATGGTGTTCGAACATCCGGGCGAAAGCACCTTCCCGGTGTCGACCTTCGTGGTGAAAAAGGGCGGTATGGTTGTAATCTGCGCCGGCACCACCGGCTATAACCTGACTTTCGACGTGCGCTATATGTGGATGCACCAAAAGCGCCTGCAGGGTTCGCACTTTGCTCATCTGAAACAAGCTGCGGCTGCAAACCAACTGATGGTCGAGCGCCGTCTGGACCCCTGCATGTCCGAAGTGTTCACGTGGAACGACCTTCCTGAGGCGCATATGAAGATGATGCGCAACGAACACAAGCCGGGCAACATGTCGGTTCTGGTTCAGGCTCCGCGCACCGGAATGCGTACCTTGGAAGAGGTTTTAGACGCTCGCGGTTGAGCCGCATGAAAACTTAGTACTAGCACCCGCGAATCCCTGCGACGGTTCGCGGGTGTTGCTTTTAGGAGTATATCCAAATATTTTCAGCCACTTAGATCTCTTCTGCCCGCGATTTTTGGGGAGTAGAAACCAGTGAATAGGCAAAAAAATACTGCACATGTTATGGTTGTGTTAACCCTTCGTTAACGGTTTCGGAGAGACCCTGATGGCGCAGAATGAGTGGATACTGGACGTGTTGTCGGACCTCAACGCCTTCGCTGTTGAGAACGGTTTGATCGCGCTGGCCGAGCAGTTGGACGACACCAAGCTGATTGCGGCGGCCGAGATCGCGTCCATCAAGGCTGAGGTGCGGACGCCCGGGGATGGGAACAAAACTCAATATGAGCCGGGTCCTGGAGGACTTGGAAAACACCAACACGCTTGACGAATTAAGCAATGTCGCCGTTCGATTGCGTGACCGGCTGAAAGTCGAACACCTCATATACCATTGGGTTGATGGTGCCGGTGATCAGTACGGCTATACGACCTATCCTGACGCCTGGGCTGAGCGTTATCTGGAAAAGAATTATCACAGAATTGATCCTGTTATTCTGGGTTGTTTTCAGCGGTTTCACCCGGTCGACTGGAAAACGCTGGACTGGTCCAGCAAAGTGGCCAAAGCATTTCTTCGTGACGCTCAAAGCCACGGGGTTGGCAATCAGGGCTATTCAATTCCGATCCGAGGGCCGAATGGGCAATTCGCGCTGTTTACGGTCAACCACACCTGTGATGACGAAACGTGGCAGGCTTTCATCGAACGGCACGGGCGAGAACTCATTCTGATCGCTCATTACTTCAATCGTAAAGCGCTGGAGTTCGAAAGGGACCGTCAGCCCGAATCGTCCCGAGGACTGTCGCCGCGCGAAGTAGACGCGATGACCTTGCTCGCGCTGGGCTACAGCCGGGCGCAAGTGGCCCATTCCCTGTCAATCTCTGAACACACGTTGCGAGTCTATATCGAGGGTGCACGCGCCAAGCTTGGGGCGCAGAACACAACCCATGCCATCGCCACAGCGCTCAGCCGAGGATTAATAGTGGTTTAAGAGGCGCGCACCCCCAGAACGGGAAATTAACTATGACTTTGTACCCCCTTCGTTCCTGCACAGGACGACAAGGGGAAAAATGTCATGTTGCGCTATCTGTATGCCGATGAACTGAACAAGTTTCCGGACCTCGCCGAGGGGATGTTCCGAGATCGCGCGGATCAGTTCAAAACCCGACTGGGTTGGGACGTACACGTCAACGAAAAAGGAGAGGAGCGGGATCAGTATGATGACCTGAACCCGCTCTACGTCATTTGGGAAGAAGAGGATGGCAGCCATGGCGGCTCGATGCGTGTCTTGCCAACCACTGGTCCAGTTATGGTTAATGATATCTTCGGCCATTTGACAGGTGGCGAACCTATTTGCAGCCCCTTGATTTGGGAGGTCACGAGGTTCTGTCTGTCTCGCACCGCAAGCCCGCATACGGCAGGATCCATTATGCTGAGCGGTGGCGAGATGATGGAAGGCTTCGGCCTGACGCATATCGCTGGCGTATTTGACGCGCGGATGATTCGAATTTATCGCCTGATCGGATCATCTCCGGTGGTTTTGGGATCGGAAGGGAAGGGGAGAGATCAGATTTCTGTCGGGCTGTGGCCCTATTCGGCCGACGATTGCAACCGTGTGGCCGAACGCGCTGGTATCCCGCGCGAGCTGTCGCGGCTTTGGTTCAAGACGGCATTTGGCATTGGTCGCCAGACTCGGTTCGCCCTGTCGGCCTGACCAGGTGAAAACGCCATTCCCTCTCTGGTGATAGCAGGCGCGGCCCTGTAGGGTCGCGCCATGTCTATACCTCCCGTGACCTTTTCTGACGACCAGGCCGCTGCCTACGACAGCATCTCCGAGATGTTGCGATCTGCTGGCGTAGACTTGGATGACGATGCCCTGCTGAAATTGCCGGGCGCTGGAAAGTCCGGTGTGATGGCGGTGATCGGCAAGGCGGGATCGGGTAAAACTCTGCTTTTGGCCGAACTGTACAAAGCGTTGGCGGAAACCGGTGTTCAGATCGTGTCTGGCGATTTCGAAAGTCGCAAAGCGCGGGAAAAGCGCAGCCTTGCCATACTTGCGCCCACAAACAAGGCTGCCAGCGTGCTGCGCCTGCGCGGCGTTCCGGCGACGACCATTCACCGTATTCTCTACACACCGGTTTATGACCCGGAATACGAACGGATCGCCGAATGGCTGGCCGGCAATGACGAACGTCCCGAGATCGAAGGCCTGACCGATGAAGCGCTGGACCGGGCTGCGGCGTTCTACGAAAACAACAAATCAATCCCCGGCGCACTCGCCGCAGCAGGCCTGCGTGGATCGGATTTCATCACCGGCTGGAAACGTCGGGATGAGCCGCTGGATATTGGGTTTGTGGATGAGGCCTCGATGCTGGACGACCGGCAGTTCGAGGACCTGCAAGAAATCTTTCCAACACTCCTGCTGTTCGGCGACCCGGCCCAGTTGGCGCCTGTCAACCAATCGGGCAGCATGGTGTTTGACGCCTTGCCCGAACCTCGCAAACAGATCCTGCACCGGGTTCATAGGCAGGATGCCGATAACCCGATCCTGGACCTAGCTCACGCGCTGGCTGATCCCCAGATGGGGTTTGAGGACTTCGAACGGCTGGTCGAACAGACTGCGCGGCAAGACGACCGCGTGGTTTGGGGGCAGCGGGTCGAGGTCGACCTTATGGCCCGCAGCCCGGTTCTGGTCTGGCGCAACACCACGCGTATCCGACTGATTCAGGCATTTCGGAATGTCCACGGCGCTCCGGATACTGAGCTGCTGGAAGGCGAGCCTCTGATCTGCGATGGCATCGAGCTGCCGCTGAAGCATCGCAAGAAACGGCTGGACCTTGAGGCGCGCGGGCTGATCAAGGGGGCTCAGGTCATCTACCTGGGACCGGGGCGCAAGCCCGGGTTTTCACGTCTGCACGTGATGGGGGCCGAGGACCCGCAGGTCAGCGCTGCGTCCATCGTCAAGATCGAGAAACCGGATGAGGAAGAGCCCTTCATCCCCTATGCCGCGCGGATGGGAGCGACATTCCTGCACGGCGCGGCGGTGACTATTCACAAGGCGCAAGGCTCGCAATGGGACACGGTACAGGTCTTTGCGCCCGACATCTATGCCGCCGCTCGTATGGGCCGGACCGAGGCGGGGCAACCTTTGTGGAAGCGGTTGGCCTATGTCGCCATTACGCGCGCGCAGGAGCGGCTGATCTGGGTGGTGCGTAACCGGCTGGCCAAGCCCACCCATCCGCTGCGCGTGGACGACCTGCGTTCCGTCCCGGCAGCGTCGCTGACATTGGAGGCTGAAGAGACATGAGTACCATCATCGTAACCGGCGCAAGCTCGGGCATCGGGCGCGCAACGGCTGAGTTGTTTCTGGCCGAGGGCTGGACGGTCGGCCTGTTGGCCCGTAGTGCAGACGTGTTGCACGAGATGGCCTCGGACTACGTAAACGCCATCCCACTCGTCGCGGATGTAACGGATGCCGAGATGGTCCAGTCGGCCTTCCAATCCTTTCAGGACAAGGCTGATCGTCTGGACGTGCTATTCAACAACGCTGGCATCTTCGCTCCGGGCGGCACGATTGACGAGATCTTGCTGGAAGATTGGTACCAAAGCGTCAACGTGAACTTGAATGGCATGTTTCATTGTGCCCGAGAGGCTTTTCGGACTATGCGCCATCAATTCCCGCAAGGTGGCCGGATCATCAACAACGGCTCAATTGCGGCGCATGTGCCGCGACCGAACTCGGTACATTATTCGGCCACGAAACATGCCATCACGGGTCTGACCCGCAGCCTGTCTCTGGACGGGCGGGACTTTGGTATTGCTTGCGGTCAGATCGATATCGGTAATGCGCGCACGCAGATGGTGCAGGGGCTAGTGGACAACGCAAAAGCTGCGGGGCAGACACCCGACCCGACCATGGACGTCGAAGATGCCGCCCGGTCGGTGATGCATATGGCGTCCCTGCCGCCCGAAGCCAACGTTCAATTCATGACCGTGATGGCGACAACCATGCCCTATATTGGGCGCGGATAGGCGTCAGTTCTCGCGCAACAGCCGGAATGCAGTCGACGCGCCCCATCCTGCGGCAATCGCGATGACCAGCGACATCAGCCCGTACCAGACCGGTTGCTGGCGGGAGAGGTTGTAGAGGAACCGCTCCAAGCCCACTTTGCGCACGTCGATGGTGGTTTCGAATTGCGAGACAACGGCCTTGCCCCGGGTGAGGAAGATACGTGCCCTGTAATCGCCTTCGGTCAGGTCGGCGGGCATCTTGATCGACGTGCGGAACAGAGTTTGCTCATCGACCGCTACTGTGTTTTCACGGACCGAATACAGCCCCTCATTTTCGCGGATGCGCACCACGGCCTCTGCGAATTCCTGCGCGCCTTGGATATGCATCTCTGCCCCGACCGAACGGATGGCGCGTTCTATCGAAATTCGATAGCGCAGGTCCTCGGTGTCCGAGAGGATATCGCTCAGCGGCCCGCTGGTGGCAACGGCATAGAAACTGGGGGCAAGGTCGACCAGAACACTGTCGGTGTTAACCCAAATCCCAAGTTTGCGCTCTTTGCGCCGGACCATAACTGGGCTGGACGGTCCAACCACGGCCACGATCACTTCAAGCGGGGGGCCGGAAGGAATTGGTGTTTCCCGTTTTACGGCACCGAAGATCAGGATTTCCGAGCCGTCAAAGGTTGCGGTGATGGCAACGCGATCCTGGCTGAGACCCAGCACAACCTGTTCATCAACAGCGAAGGCCGGAGTGCAGCACAGGACCAGCAGGGCAATCAGGCGTTTCAGCATGATCAATGGCCCCCTTCGCTGCCAAGGGAATACAGCTCGGACGGTTGAATCAGCAGATCCAACGCCAGCTTGCCGCAGACCACGAGAACCAGCGCAGCAAGCAGAACCCGCAATTGCTCGGCTGGCATCCGGGCCCCGATCACCGTACCGATTTGCGCGCCCACCACGCCGCCAACCAGCAGCAGAACGGCGAGAACGATGTCGACCGTATAGTTCGTGGTCGCGTGCAGCATAGTGGTAAAGCCGGTCACGAAGATGATCTGGAACAGCGAGGTGCCAACCACAACCTTGGTCGGCATTCCCAGCAAGTAGATCATGGCGGGTACCATGATGAACCCGCCGCCCACACCCATGATGGCTGATAGAACGCCAACGCACAGCCCGACCATCACCGGCGGAATAACCGAAATATACAAGCCCGAGGTGCGAAAGCGCATCTTGAAGGGCATTGCGTGAACCCAGCCACGCTGACGCCGCTTTGCCGGTGCGCCTCCGCCCTTTTTCGCTTTGCGCAACGCGCGAAGGCTTTCGATGAACATCAGGCTTCCGACAACGCCAAGGAAGACGACGTAGCACAGCGTGACCAGCAGATCGACCTGGCCCAGGCTTTTTAGATAGTTGAACACCACCACCCCAAGCGCAGCGCCCGTCAATCCCCCGATCAACAAGACCGTGCCCATTCGGAGATCGACCGTCCTTCGTCGGAAATGCGCAAGCACGCCGGAAAAAGAAGATGCGACGATCTGGTTGGCTTCGGTTGCAACGGCGACGGCTGGAGGGATGCCGATGAAGAACAGCAGCGGGGTCATCAAAAACCCGCCGCCGACACCGAACATGCCTGAAAGGATGCCGACCATCCCGCCCAACCCCAGCAGCAGAAAGGCGTTGACGGAGACTTCGGCAATAGGAAGGTAAATCTGCATTTTTTGAGTTACCGGGTGAAATCAGACCCACCACGCAGGGTGATGCGGCCTGTCTCAAACCATTGGGATGAGGCTTTAATACGGCGCGCAGGATGCGGCTGTATGGCGAATATCAAGTTGCCCGGTGTGTACCCGGTAAACCGATCTGGCTGAACAGAAAAATGCGCCTTGGGGGCGCAGGCTTCATGTGTATCCCAAACCCCGGCAGGGTTCGATCCGATTTCGGCTATAACAGGACACACGCGCATACCCCTTTAGAGCGGTTGCGGCATGCAAAATCAACTCTGCATGCCGCTCTGCAGCGAACAGGACTGATTTAATCCTAAACTGGACTTATCAGCGTTCTTTCACATAAGGCTCACCACCCGCGCGTGGCGGAATGGCTTTGCCCACGAAACCGGCCAGAATGACCACTGTCAGGATATAGGGCAGGGCGTCCATGACCTGCACCGGAATGACCACGCCGCCCAAGTCGATGTTCTGAAACCGCAACGCGATTGCTTGCAGCAGACCGAACAGCAGACAGGCCCACATCGCGTGCCAAGGCCGCCACTTCGCAAAGATCAATGCGGCCAGCGCAATGAACCCGCGCCCAGCCGTCATCTCTTTGACGAACCCGGCTTGCAGCGCTGTGGCGAGGTAAGCTCCGGCAATCCCGCAGAGCACACCGCAAATGGCGACGGCGGCAAATCGCAGGCCGACGACTGAAACACCCGCCGTGTCCACCGCAGCCGGGTTTTCACCAACTGCCCGCAGTCGCAGGCCGAACCGGGTGCGGTACAAGACCCACCACGTCAACGGGACCATCAGGAAGGCTATGTATACCAGGATCGAATGGCCAGACAGCAGTTCGGAGTAGATCGGGCCAATGATCGGTACGCCGCTCAGCGCCTCGGCGAAGGGGAAATTGATCGGCTCAAACCGACCGCCGCCGAACAAGGACGGGGTGCGCCCGCCCTGTTTGAACCAGCTTTGGGCGATCAGCACCGTCAGGCCCGAGGCCAGAAAGTTGATCGCAACGCCCGAGATCAGTTGGTTGCCCCGGAAGGTGATCGAGGCCACGCCGTGCAGCGCAGACAGAACCAACGACGCGCCGATCCCCGCCATAAGGCCCAGCCAGACCGAACCCGTCACGGCCGCAATGGCGGCAGAGAAAAAGGCCGAGATCAGCATCTTGCCTTCCAGACCAATGTCGAAAATGCCGGCGCGTTCGGAATACAGCCCGGCCAGACAGGCCAGCAACAACGGCGTGGCCAAGCGGATGGTCGAGTCGAGAACTTGAATGAGTGTAACGAAGAACTCCATCACTGTGCCCCTCTCCGCAGGCTCAGGAACAGCTTCTCAAGCGGCATCCGTACCATGTTGTCCAGCGCGCCGGTGAACAGGATCACCAGCGCCTGGATCACCACGATCAGTTCACGCGGGATTGAGGTCCACAGCGCCAGCTCGGCACCACCCTGATAGAGGAAGCCGAATAGAAGCGCTGCAAGGAACACACCGAAGGGGTGCGAGCGGCCCATCAGAGCCACAGCGATGCCGATAAAGCCCGCGCCCTCGGTTGAGTTGAGAACCAGCCTTTCTGCCTCGCCCATCACGTTGTTGATGGCCATCAGACCGGCCAGCGCGCCTGAGATCAGCATGGCGACGATGGTGATCCGCACAGGCGAAATCCCGGCATAGACGGCCCCGGTTTCCGAATGCCCATAGGCGCGGATTTCATAACCCAGGCGCGTGCGCCAGATCAGCGCCCAGACAACGACACAGGCTAGAACCGCCATAAAGAACGAGATATTTGCAGGCGCACCCCGGAAAACCACGTTTTCAGCGGTCGAGAACATGGACTGGAAGGTCGGCAGGTGTACAGCCTCAGGGAAACGTGCGGTCGCTGGGTCTTGCGAGCCCTGCGGGCGCATCACGTTAACCAGCATATAGTTGAGGAAGGCGGCTGCGATGAAGTTGAACATGATCGTGGTGATCACGATATGGCTGCCGCGCTTGGCCTGCAGATAGGCCGGGATCGCAGCCCATGCGGCGCCGAACAGGGCCGCAGCAAGCCCGGCACCCAGCAAGGCAATGCTCCAATGCGGCCAGGGGATGTAGAGGCAGATCATGGCAACGCCAAGCCCGCCCAGCATGGCCTGACCTTCACCGCCGATGTTGAACAGCCGCGCGTGGAAGGCCACCGCCACCGCCAGCCCGGTGAACATGAAGTTGGTCGCGTAATAGAGCGTGTAGCCCCAGCCATAGGTTGACCCCAACGCGCCGGTCACCATCAGGTTCACGGCCTCGACCGGGTTCTCACCGATGGCGAGGATCACCAGTGCGGAAAGGATAGTGGCCAACAACAGGCTGATCAGCGGGATCAGCACCACGTCAGCCCATTTGGGCATTTTGTCCATCTTACGCGGCCTCTCCCGCAACACCGGCCATCAGCAGGCCCAGTTCTTTTTCATCCGTCTCATGGGGCAGGCGTTCGCCCATGATATGTCCGTCAAACATCACCGCGATCCGATCAGACAACGAGAAGATTTCTTCCAACTCGACCGAGACCAGCAGGATCGCCTTTCCCTGATCGCGCAGAGCGACGATCTGTTTGTGAATGAACTCGATCGCGCCGATATCCACACCACGGGTTGGCTGACCGACCAGCAACAGGTCGGGGTTCCTCTCGATCTCTCTCGCGACGACGATCTTCTGCTGGTTCCCGCCCGAGAAGCTTTTGGCGGTGAGCCAACCATTGGGCGGGCGCACGTCGAATTTCTCGATCTTGGCTTCGGTGTCGGCACGCAGGGCGGCGTTGTCCATGAAGATACCGCGCTGATAAGCCGGGTCGCGGTGATAGCCGAAGGCCACGTTTTCCCACGCGTGGAAATCCATGATCAGACCTTCGCGCTGGCGGTCTTCCGGGACGTGGGCAATGTGCTGCGCACGACGGGCCTGTCCGTCTGAGCCCGCGCCGCTCAGCGCCAGAGGCGCGCCGTTCAGCTTGATCGAGCCCTGACCCGGGCGCATTCCGCCCAGAACTTCCAGCAGTTCCGATTGACCATTACCCGCAACACCGGCAATCCCAACGATTTCCCCGGCTCGTACGGTCAGGTCGATACCTTTGACCCGCTCAACGCCTGCGGAATCGAAAACGCGCAGGTTTTCGACGTCAAGAATGGGTTTGCCGGGCTTCGCAGGCACCTTGTCGACCTGCAGCAGTACCTTGCGACCGACCATCAGCTCAGCCAGTTCCTCGGGGCTGGTCTCGGCGGTTTTCACCGTCGCCGTCATCTGACCGCGCCGCATCACAGAAACAGTGTCGGTGTTTTCCATGATCTCGCGCAGTTTATGCGTAATCACGATGATCGTTTTCCCTTCGGCCCGCAGACGGTCGAGGATGCGGAAAAGCTGATCCGCCTCGGCCGGTGTCAGAACGCCGGTGGGTTCATCGAGGATCAGAATCTCGGCCTTGCGGTACAGCGCCTTCAGGATCTCGACCCGCTGCTGCATCCCTACGCCGATCTCGTCGATGCGTTTGTCGGGGTCAACGAACAGTTCGTATTCTTCTTCCAGTTCTTTCAACTCTTTGCGGGCCTTGGCCAGAGACGGGGCCAGCAGCCCGCCATCCTCGGCGCCCAGAACGATGTTTTCCAGAACGGTGAAATTCTCAACCAGTTTGAAATGCTGGAACACCATCCCGATGCCGGCCGCAATCGCCGCCTGACTGTCAGGAATGTCGGTCTTGGTGCCGTTGATCCAAATCTCACCTTTATCGGCTTTGTAAAAACCGTAGAGAATGCTCATCAGCGTGGATTTGCCCGCACCGTTTTCACCGATGATCCCGTGGATCGTGCCGGGGGCGACGCTGATGGAAATGTCTTTGTTGGCCTGAACCGGCCCAAAGGCTTTGGAAATCCCTTTGAGCTCAATGGCGGGGACGGTCATGTCTTGTCCTCAGATTGCCGAAGGGCCGCGCGGATCGCGGCAGAGTGGATGCGAGGCGGAGGTCAAACCTCCGCCCCGCGCGATATCAGAACTGCAGTGCCGGGCAGCTGTCGTTCTCGTAATAGCTGACAACGCTGACGTTGCCGTCGATGATGTCCTGACGGGCTTTTTCAACGGCCGCTTTCATCTCATCCGAGACCAGTTCAGCGTTGTTTTCGTCCATTGCGACGCCAACACCGTCTTCGGCCAGACCCATGGCGAAAACACCGGTTTCCAGCTCGTCGCCCGCGTTCATCGCGTCATAGACGGCGACATCAACGCGTTTCAGCATTGAGGTCAGAACCTTGCCCGGGTGCAGGTGGTTCTGGTTGCTGTCTACGCCGATCGACAGGATGCCTTCGTCGGCTGCGGTTTGCAAAACACCAACGCCGGTACCGCCAGCAGCCGCATAAACCACATCAGCGCCCTGGCTGATCTGCGCCTTGGTCAACTCGGAGCCCTTAACCGGGTCGTTCCATGCGGCCGGGGTGGTACCAGTCATGTTTGCAACCACGTTGATATCCGGATTCACAGCCTTGGCACCTTGCGCATAGCCGCAGCCGAAGTGACGGATCAGCGGAACATCCATACCACCGATGAAACCGATAGTGCCGGATTCCGAGGCCATGGCGGCCATCATGCCAACCAGATACGAGCCTTCATGCTCGGCAAAGCCCACCTGGCGCAGGTTCGGCGCGTCCAGCCAGTTCACATCGACGACGACGAATTTCGTGTCGGGGTAATCAGCCACAACCGTGCTAAGCGGATCGGCCATTGCGAAACCCATGGTGATGATCGGGCTCAGGCCAGCTTCGGCAAAGCGGCGCAGGGCCTGCTCGCGCTGGGCTTCGGACTGAAGTTCGATCTCACGGTAGGTGCCGCCGGTTTCCTCGGCCCAACGCGACGCGCCGTTATGTGCGGCTTCGTTGAAGGATTTGTCGAACTTACCGCCCAGATCGAAGATCAGGGCCGGTTCGGCCAGGGCCGCACCTGCGGTCAGCGCGACGGCTGCGGCAGCGCCCATCAAGGATTTCATCAGGGTCATTTCATACTCCCGTTTGTTTTTTTCGGTCGGGGCCAAGATAGTCCCGTTTACCCACTGCGAGCGAGCATAACTGTTGTGATGGCGGGAATTAAGGGCGTTTGCAACCGGTGCGGTCAACAGATTATTGACCAATTGGTCGAAAAAATACGGGAATGGTGCTTAGATCGGGTCGCAGGCCATAACTATAGCGTCAATTTTCCCTGTTTTTTCGCGCGGATAGTAACCTCTGCGCCGGCCGCAGGGCACATATCCACAGCGCCCGTACAGAGCGATGGCCGGGTGATTGTCTTCCGCAACGTCCAGAAAGGCGCAGGTGGCGCCTAAACTTTTTGCTTTTGCCTGCCAGTCCTGCATGCAGCACAGGGCCAAGCCCTTGCGCTGATAGTCGGGATGTGTGGCAATTGTCAGCAATTCAGCCTCGTCCGCAATGACCGTAAACAGAGCGAAAGACTTAGCGTTGCCAATGACATGTGTGAACCGGTTGTTCAGAAGGTCGGCAAATTCCGCGGCCGTCCAAGGGCGCGACTGGGTGAAGGCCGCCGCGTGGGTATGGGCCAGAACCTGCGGGGTCATTCGTCCAGCAAAACCGGTGGGGTGTCTTTCGACGGGGCCGCGTCGGCGGGCCGCACGTAAAGAGGGGCCGGGGGTTCGGTCACGGTGGACCATCTTTGGGACGTCAGCCGGGCAATGGCGCGGACCTGTAGATCGGGGTCGTCATTCAGGATCAGAGGCCCGAGTGATTCTGCCTGTTTCTGCTCCATAAGGGCGGGTTCTTGGTCCTTCAGGGCGACATAGACCTGTTCGCGCGGGGCGCGGATGGCAGGAAACCCCTCCCCAGCTTCAGCCAACGCATCGAACCCCGAAATGCCTACGGCTGGTGTGTTAAGCCCAAGTGCCAGCCCCCGTGCGGCGGAAACCGAGATGCGGATGCCAGTGAAATTTCCCGGCCCGATGCCAACTCCGATCGCCGTGAGATCGCGCCAGGTACAGTCAGCCTCGGCCAGAACCTCTTCCAGCAATGGCATGAGCCGCTCGGCCTGACCGCGTGACATGGGTTCGACACGCGATGCGATAATGCTATCACCCCGCAACAAAGCGGCCGCGCAATGCGCGGCCGATGTGTCAAACGCCAGAATGATTGAGTCAGACGGCAACAGGGCGAACCTCGGTCACTTCGGGGATGTAGTGACGCAGCAGGTTCTCGATCCCCATTTTAAGCGTCAGTGTCGAGGAGGGGCAGCCCGCACAGGCACCCTGCATGTGCAGGTAGACGACACCGCGGTCAAACCCGTGGAAGGTAATGTCACCACCGTCCTGAGCCACCGCCGGGCGCACTCGTGAGTCCAGCAGGTCTTTGATTTGATTAACAACTTCGGCGTCTTCGCCGAAGTGTTCTGCGTGACCGGAGGCGTCAACGGCATCTTCGCCCAATACGGGTTGGCCTGACTGGAAATGCTCCATCACGGCACCCAGGATCGCGGGTTTGATGTGGTCCCACTGAACGTCGTCCGATTTGGTCACGGTCACGAAGTCATTGCCAAAGAAAACGCCGGTAACTCCGCTCACCGCGAAAATCCGTTTGGCAAGGGGCGATTTCTCACCCGCTTCCGCCGATGGGAAGTCTGCAGTGCCAGCCTCGAGCACGGTTTGACCGGGCAGGAATTTCAGCGTTGCAGGGTTCGGCGTGGATTCGGTTTGAATGAACATGGAACGGCTCCGTATCAGTTGTTCCTGATATGCGGGTCCAGACCGGGGAAGTCAAGATTTGGAACGATTCTAAATTTCGGCCACCAGTTGCATTGCATCATCCAAACGGTCGTCACCCCAGAACAGTTCATCGCCCACCAGAAAACTGGGCGCGCCGAAAATCCCCTTGGTCTGTGCGATTTGCGTCTGTTCCATGAGGGCGGCCTTGATCGCGGGATCGTGGCATCGGGCAAGTGTTTCGGCAGGGAGGCTGGCCTGTGACAGGCAATTAACCAGCACCTGATCGTCCGAGATGTTCTGTCCATCGACAAATTGGGCGGCGTAGACGGCGCGGACAAACGCCGCCCGTTGAGGGTGCGCTTCGATCGTCAGGACCAGTCGCGCAGCCTTCAATCCGTTTTGCGGAAAGGGATCAGGCCGCGAGAACTGTAAACCGCGTTGGGCCGACAACCGTTCCATATCGCGCCACATGTAACGTCCTTTGGCCGGGTGGATGTTGAACGGTGAATTATCCCAGCCTTGCGCGGCGAAAATCGGGCCGAGAAGAAAAGGGTGCCATTCAACAGCTACCCCATTCTGCGCCGCCAGATCTTCGATCCGCATGGCGCTGAGGTAGGAATAGGTCGACGCGAATTCGAACCAGAACTGGATGCTGCGCGTCATGGTCAGGCCTCAGGTAATCTCTTCCAGCTTTTCCTTACTCAGGTCACCGGGAACAATGGTGATCGGAATCGGTAGACTGCCCGAGTTCTTGGTCAGTTGCGTCACCAGCGGACCAGGGCCTTTCTTTTCGACACCCGCGCCGAGTACAAGAACTCCGATTTCGGGGTCGGATTGAACATGTTCGATGATTTGCGGAACCGGGTCGCCTTCGCGAATGGCCAATTCAGGATCGATGCCCTGCTTGTCGCGCATCCATTTGGCGAAAACCTCGTAATGGGCGTGGATGCGTTCACGCGCCTCCTCGCGCATCACTTCGGCCACACCGATCCAGTGGTTGAACTCGTCCGGCGGGATGACCGACAGGATTGTGACGCCGCCTCCGGTATGGGCTGCGCGCATGGCGGCAAAGCGCATCGCGTTCAGGCATTCGCGACTGTCATCCAGAACGACCAGGAATTTGCGCATGAAGTGTCCTCATTCAATTTAGGCGATCATGCCCGACCAATTGCGTGCTGGCAACCAGAGCCTAACGGGTGCTGGCAGCCCAGTCCCAATATAGTTCGCGTGCACGGCGAGCGATTGGGCCGACCTGATATTGGGTATCTTCCAACGCAGTTACGGGGGTGATCTTGCTCATGTTGCCTGTCATGAAGACTTCGTCGGCCTTGTGGAAATCGTCAAAGCTGAGAATGGCTTCGTGTACTGTGACACCATCAGCGCGCAAGTTTTCTATATGGCGCGCGCGGGTGATGCCGGCCAGAAAGGTGCCGTTGGGGGTAGGGGTGAAAACCTCTCCGTCGCGGACCATGAAGATGTTGGCAGTTGCGGTTTCCGCCACATGGCCCAGAGCGTCGGCGACCAGAGCGTTGGAAAATCCTTTCGAGCGGACCTCCTGCAACATCCGCGCGTTATTGGGGTAAAGGCATCCGGCCTTGGCATTCACTACTGCCGATTCCAAAACCGGTCGGCGGAACCGGGTGTATCCCAAAGTGGCCGAGGCCGTTTCGGGCGCCATAGGAATTTCTTCGAGGCAGATCGCAAATCCGGTGCTGTTTTCCCGCGGAATGATGGCCGTCGTGTCGCCGTCAATGCCCCAATACATCGGGCGTATATAGACCGCAGAGTCCGGGCCGTACGCGCCCAGTCCCTCGCGGACGATCTCGACCATCTCTTCAGTTGTTACGCTGGGCGTCAGCATCAATGCTTCGGCAGATCGGTTCACGCGGGCGCAATGCGCCTCCAGATCTGGGGCCAGGCCGTCGAAATACCGGGCGCCGTCAAAGACCGAGGAACCCAGCCAAGACCCGTGGTCGGCGGCACGCATGATCGGCGCGTCTCCGTCATGCCACTGACCCTCGAAATAGGTGCGGATATTCTTGCCGACTGCCATGACGCCCTCCCAAGCTTTTGCGCAAACCTAGGAAGGCGCCACGGTAAGGTCCAGAGCAATTAGCCTTGTTTTGCGCCAACCATCCCCACGATTTCGTAGGTCTGCTGCAGGATCGGGGTCGCAATGGCGCGGGCCTTTTCTGCTCCCTTAGCGAGAATTCTGTCAATCTCGGCCTCTTCACCCATCAGACGAGCCATTTCGGACGAGATCGGCGACAGTTTCGAGACCGCAAGCTCTGCCAACATCGGCTTGAACTCACCGAATTGCTTGCCGCCAAATTCGGTCAGAACCTGTTCAGCAGTCTGGTCGCTGAGGGCTGCATAGATATTCACCAGGTTGCGCGCCTCGGGGCGTTCGTCCAATCCGTCCAGTTCCGAGGGCAAGGCTTCCGGGTCCGTCTTAGCCTTGCGAATCTTCTTGGCGATCGTGTCAGCGTCATCAGTCATGTTGATGCGGCTCATGTCCGAGGGATCGGACTTGGACATCTTCTTCGACCCGTCGCGCAGGCTCATGACGCGGGTCGCGGCCCCTTCGATTACGGGTTCGGTGATCGGAAAGAAGTCGACACCGTAATCGTGGTTGAACTTGATGGCGATGTCGCGGGTCAGTTCCAGGTGCTGTTTCTGGTCGTCCCCAACCGGAACATGGGTCGCGTGATAAATCAGAATGTCGGCGGCCATTAGTGACGGATAAGCAAACAGTCCCAGCGAGGCGTTCTGCTGGTTCTTGCCGGCCTTGTCCTTCCACTGGGTCATCCGCTGCATCCAACCCATGCGGGCGACGCAGTTGAATATCCACGCCAATTGGGCATGCTCGGGCACCTGGCTTTGGTTGAACAGGATCGACTTTTCAGGATCAAGTCCGGCGGCGATAAAGCCCGCGCAGAGTTCGCGTGTCGAATGCGCCAGTTCCTTGGGGTCCTGCCAGACAGTGATCGCGTGCAGATCGACCATGCAATAGATGGTCTCCATATCCGGCTGCTGCATATCCACAAACCGCTTGAGCGCACCCAGATAGTTGCCAAGGTGCAGGTTTCCCGACGGCTGGATGCCGGAAAACACGCGTGGTGTGAACTGGGTCTCGGTCATCGAAGGGAACTCCCGTCTGGAAAAATCAGCCCCCGTCGCTTACCCATGAGGCCAAGGGACGTCAACAGCCGCGAAAGGCCAGCCCAATGAGCAGTGAGCATTACACACCCGCCGTGAACCCTTTACCCCCCGTCGTGGTGGCTTTGGTCTTGTTCATCATCGGGGTGGAACTGGCCTTTACCCTGGGCACACGCGGTTTGATCGGAGGCCCGGCTGCGGTGGGCTGGCGGCTGGATGCGCTGCAGAGCTATTCTTTCTCGCCCGATATCTTCGACTGGATGGTTGAGAATGGGCGCTGGCCGTTCGAGCATGTGATCCGGTTCGTGACCTACCCGTTCGTCTCGGGCAGTTTCACGCAAGCCGTATTTGTCTGCGTCTTCGTATTGGCAATGGGTAAAATGGTGGCCGAAGTCTTTGGCGGATTCCAGATGTTGCTGATCTTTGTGCTGTCTGGTGTGGGAGGGGCGCTGGCTTACGCGTTGCTGCTGGATCCCAGCTACCCGCTGGTTGGAGGTTTCCCGCCCGTCTACGGCCTGATCGGGGCTTTCACGTGGCTGCTGTGGCGCAAGCTGTCGTTGGTTGGGGAAAACCAGTCTCGGGCGTTCAGCCTTATTGCGGTGCTTATGGGCATCCAACTGGTGTTCGGCTTGCTGTTCGGCGGTACGTCTGACTGGGTGGCCGACCTGGGCGGATTTGCCACCGGGTTCGGCCTGTCCTTCTTTTTGGCACCGGGTGGTTGGGCGCGGATCGTGCGGCACATCCGCCGCGACTGATCACGACCGGCGCAGAGCCTTTTTGAACTCCGAGATCTCAAACGCGCCGAACAGGTGGCCTAAGAAGAAATAGGTAGCTGCCGCGACCTTGATCAGAATGATTAAAGCCAGATAACGCCATCCCGACAGTTCGAAAGCCCAGCCGAAAAGATGAATGGCCGCATACAGGACGACGCCCATCCCAAGCGATGCCGCCACGATGCGCCACGCCCGGCGTTTGAAACGATCATCGAACCGGGCCTCTTCTCCCATGCGGCGCGCTCCGAGGATCAGCAGCCCGACCATGGCCCATCCGGCGGCTGAGGCGGCGATGGCAGGGGCAATCCACCCGACCACAGGGTAAAGTCCAAAGGCCAACCCTGCATTCACAATCATTGCGACTACCGCATAGTGAAACGGGGTCCGGGTATCTTCGCGCGCGAAATAGAGCGGTTGCAGCAGTTTTTGCAACATGAAGGCGGGCAATCCAATGCCGTAAACCGCCACGGCCAGAGCCGTCGCCGCAGTGTCCTCGGAGCTGAACTGGCCGCGCTCAAACAGGACCGAAACCAGAGGGTTCGGCAGAATCACAAAGGCTACGGTCGAGGGGATGGTCAGCAGCAGCGTGAACTCTCCGGCGCGGGAAAAGGCATTGCGGGCGCCGTTCTTGTCGCCGGCTCGCAGGCGGCGCGAGAGATCGGGCAGCAGGACAATGCCGACGGCTATGCCGACCACGCCGAGGGGGAGTTGATACAACCGGTCCGCCGCAAACAACCAACTCACCGCTTTTTCGGTTTTCGAGGCCACCAACTGTCCGACCACCAGATTGACTTGCGTCACACCCATGGCCAGAGCAGCGGGTACTGCAATACGCACCATATGGCGCATTTCGGGGCTGAGTTTCGGCAGGCCGGGACGGATGCGAATGCCGGCGCGTTCGGTCGCCACCCAGACCAGCGCCAGTTGTGCGATACCGGCCAGCGGAATGACCGTGATCAGCCAGCGGATCACCTCACCGCCCATGGCTGCTGCAGTAATCAGGGCCGTGCAGGCAAAGATGTTCAGCAATACAGGCGCGGCGGCGGCAGCAGCAAAGCGGCCGGTGGCGTTCAAAACACCGGAAAACAGCGCCGCCAGTGACATGAACAGGATGTAGGGGAAGACAACGTAGCCATAGTCCACTGCCAGATCGAACCGTTCATCGCCATAGAACCCTTCGGCGGTTATCCAGACCAGAGCGGGCATGAATATCATCGCCAGCCCGACCAGCGCCAACACGGCCACGGCCAGCAGGTTGAACGCATCCTGCGCAAAGCCTTCGGCGTTTTCCTCACCCTCCAGCCGTTTTGAGAACATCGGCACGAAGGCCGCATTGAACGCGCCCTCCGCAAAGAAGCGGCGGAACATGTTGGGCAGGCGGAAGGCGGCTACAAAGGCATCCATCACCGGCCCCGGCCCGATATAGGCGGTCAGGAGAATCTCTCGAAGAAACCCCAGAATTCGGCTGGCCAGCGTCCAGAACCCGACCGTGAACAGGCCCGAAAACAAACGGATTTGCTTCATGAGGCCGCGCGCTCGGCGCCTTCGGTGATGGCTTTGCGTAGTTTGGTTTCAAGCGTGCGCTGCTTACTTTCCGAATGGTATTTCAGCCCGAACATGTCCTTAACGTAGAAGGTGTCCACCACCTGCTCGCCATAAGTCGCGATGACTGCGTTGGCAATATAGACGTTGGCAGCGGCAAGCGTCCGGGTCAGATCAAACAGCAAGCCAGGGCGGTCGCGGGTGTCAACCTCGATGATCGTGTAAATCTCGGACCCGTCATTGTCGAAGGTAATGTGAGTCGGCACATTAAAGGCGCGCTCGCGTTTCTTGATCTTGTCACGCGATTTCAACGCGTCGCGGGCCACGACCTCGCCCTTGAGTGTCTTTTGGATCATCTGATTCAGGCGCGGCAGGCGGCTGGCCTCGAACGGGTGGCCTTCGGCGTCCTGTATCCAGAAGGCATCTGTCACATAGCCGTCTTTCGTGGTGTAGCTGCGCGCATCGACCACGTTGGCCCCGACCAGTGCCAGAGCCCCTGCGATCCGCGCGAAAATCCCCGGATGGTCGCCCATCGCAAAACAGGCGCGGGTAGCGTCGCGGTCCTCGTCAGGATGCAGACGGATTTCCATCTCGCCGGGGTCGCCGCTGCGTTCCAGCGCCCTCAGCATCTCGGCAAATTCAACATGGGTCGAGAGGTTCAGACCCTGCCAATATGGAGGATAATGCCGGCCTGTTTCGGTCTTGAGATCGGACTTGGACCAATCTGCCAGTTCTGCGCGCAGGGCCTTCTTGGCCTCGGTGCCGCGATTGGCGCGGTTGAGGTCTTCCATCCCGGTCTCAAGTGCGCGCTTGGTTTCGGCATGCAGGGCGCGCAGCAGGGTGGCTTTCCAGTTGTTCCATGTATCCGGCCCAACGCCTCGGATGTCGCAGACCGTAAGAACAGTCAGCAGGTCCAGTCGCTTGACCGTTTTCACCGCCTTGGCGAAATCCCGTACTGTGCGCGGATCCGATATGTCGCGTTTCTGCGCCATATCCGACATCAACAGGTGATAGCGCACCAGCCATTCCACGGTTTCCGATTCCGCCTTGCTCAGCCCCAGCCGTGGCGCAACCTTACGAGCGATTTGCGCGCCTAGGATCGAGTGATCTTCTGGCCGCCCCTTGGCGATGTCATGCAGCAGCAGCGCCACATACAGCACCTTGCGGTTCACCCCGCCCTTCAGGATCGACGACGCGAGAGGCAGCGATTCAATCAACTCGCCCCGTTCAATCTGGGCAAGATTGACGATGCACTGGATGGTATGCTCGTCCACCGTATAGCTGTGATACATATTGAATTGCATCATCGCCACGATGTGCTCGAACTCGGGTAGGAACGCCGACAATACACCCAGCTCGTTCATCCGGCGCAGAGCGCGTTCGGGATTTCCGTGTTTCAGCATCAGATCCAGAAAGATGCGCCGCGCCTCGCGGTTTTCGCGCATATCCTCGTCAATCAGGTGCAGGTTGGCTGTCACCAATCGCATCGCGTCCGGGTGGATCAGCATGCCGGTGCGCAGACCTTCTTCGAACAAACGCAGCAGGTTTAGCTTGTCGGTCAGGAATGTCTCCGGGTCGGCCACATCCAGACGGCCATGCACCACCTTATAGCCCGCCTTGACCCGCGGGCGGCGGCGAAAGATGCGCTCCAGAATGGCCTCGCCTTTCATGTGCGAGGCTTCCAGCTTGGTCAGGAAGATGCGGGTCAGTTCGCCCACATAGGTCGCTTCGCGGAAATAGCGCTGCATAAAGACCTCGACCGCCCGGCGACCTGCGCGGTCTTCGTAACCCATACGTTCGGCCACCTCGACCTGTAGGTCAAAGGTCAGCTGTTCGGTCGCGCGCCCGGTCACGAGATGCAGGTGCGACCGCACCGCCCAGAGGAAATCTTCAGCCTCGACAAAGGTCTTGAACTCTTCGGGGGTGAACAGGCCCAGCGGCACCAGTTCGGCAACATCCTGAACCCCGTAAATATACTTGGCGATCCAGTACAGCGACTGCAGGTCGCGCAGCCCGCCTTTGCCCTCTTTGACATTGGGCTCGACCATATAGCGCTGGCCCTGCTTTTTGTGACGTTCGTCGCGCTCATGCAGTTTGGCTTCAATGAACTGACGTTCGCTGCCCTTGAACAGGTCAGATTTCAGGCGGCTTTCCAGTTCCTGAGCCAGTTCCGTGTCACCCGCCAGCCAGCGTTGTTCCATCATGGCTGTGCGGATGGTGAAATCCTCGGCACCCAGCCGCAGGCAATCCTTGATCGTGCGCGAGGAATGACCAACCTTCAGACGCAAATCCCACAGGATATAGAGCATGGATTCGATCACGCTCTCGGCCCAGGCGGTGATTTTGTACGGGGTCAGAAACAGCAGATCGACATCTGACGAGGGGGCCATCTCTCCACGCCCGTAGCCTCCCACCGCCATCACCGCGATTTTCTCGCCCTGCGTCGGTGTGGCCAGCGGATGCAGGACTTCGCTTGAGACCTTCATGGCAGTGCAGACCAGCCCGTCTGTCAGGTACGTGTAGGAATGGGTCAATGGCCGCGCGTCGAAGGGGTGTTTGGCAAAGGCATCGGCAATGGCCTGACGCCCAGATTTCTGGGCGTCACGCAGAATGCGCACGGTTTCATTCCTGCGGGTGGCATTGTCCGATGTATTGTCGAAGGCTTCCGACAGCTGCGCCATGACGGCAACGCTGTCGAAAATCTCATCGGCGGGGCAAATCAGCTCACCCTTGGGGGGCAGCGTCAGGCCCGGTCGATCAGAAACCGGCGCCTGTGAAGCTTTGTGGGGCAGGGTCAATCACTACTACCTGTTTATTCTGGATCGTGGCGACAGCCAGACCTCGTTCATTGGTACCGTTTGGACGCAGGCGGAAGATACCGCCAGCACCCTTGAAACCGGCATTTTGCGTCAGCGCCGAGGCGGTCAACGCGTTGGATTTGCCCTGGCTAACCAGTGCAGCGATTGCGGCGATGCCGTCATACGCCAAACTGCTGTTGGGATGGGGGGCTTCACCATAGGTATTGTTGTATCGTTGGCGGTAGGTTTGGGCCTTTGTTTGGTCCGGTAGTGCGAACCAGCCTCCCTGTACCCCTGGCAAATCCAAGGTTTGCTCGGGGATATCCCAGCGTGTCAGGCCGATATATTGCGTGGCGGCCGGGGATACGCCCGCTTCCGGCAGCAGCTGGGAATACAGCGGCAGCGCGCCCGCCGTCGTCGCCGTTAGAAAGATTGAGTCAGCACCCGAAGCGTCAACGGTTGCCTTAATGTTTGGTATAGAGTTGATAACGCCTTGCTGCGACCGGTCATACCCGACCGAGCCTGCGTTATTCACACGGCTGTTGCTGAGCGCGTTTGCTATTGCGGATTGCCCCAACTGACCGGCGGTATCGTTGCTGTGGACGATCACAACGGCGTTCTTGCCTTGGCGACCGGCAAAGTTGACGAGGCGGTTGGCCGTGTTGTCGAACGTATACCCCAGGACAAAGACGTTGCCGCCTGCAATGCTTGTATTGTTTGAGAAGGATAGAACGTTAACACCGCTGTTCAGCACGGCTAGGCCAGCCGAGTTTGTTGCTTGGGAATAGAAGGGTCCAACGATGATTTTGGCCCCGTCGGCGACCGCCCGCTGGGCAACTTCGGCGGCTGTGTTCGAGCTGCCACGTGTATCGTAAACCCGCAGGTCGATCTTAACATTCTGCAGATCAGCCATCGCCAGACGGGCCGCATTCTCGAGGCTGCGTGCCAGCGCTGCATCACCAGCTTGTCCTGATCCTGCGGGCACCAGCAGAGCTACAGGGACCGGTTCTGACGTGTTGATAGACGGCCCGCCACCGATAGTGCCGACGTCACAGGCGGCAAGAAATACTGCGGTTGTCAGAATGGCTGCGGTACGCGCCAGTTTGCGAACGGGCTTGCAAACGGTAAACATCTGAATGAAAACTCCCTGTCCCGGCGGTTTGGGGTACCACCAATCTATTGCGCCGCGATAATAAACGTCACGCTGTGAGGGTCCAGCTTTGAATTTCCAAAAAGTCAGATTGGGCGCTGGCCTGTATTTTGTTGCCACTCCGATCGGGACGGCGCGCGACATCACGCTCAGAGCACTGGATGTGCTGGCTTCGGCGGATATGATCGCCGCGGAAGATACGCGCAGCCTGCGCCGGTTGATGGAGATTCACGGAGTCCCGCTAGAGGGGCGGCGCATTCTGGCCTATCACGATCACAGCGGCGCGGGCGCACGGGGGAAAATCCTTGATGCGCTGGCTGAAAGTAAATCGGTTGCCTATGCGTCTGAGGCCGGAATGCCGTTGATCGCCGATCCGGGCTATGATCTGGGTCGGCAGGCGTCAGAAGCCGGTCATATGGTAACCTGCGCGCCCGGGCCCTCTGCGGCGTTGATGGCACTGACGCTTGCGGGATTGCCGACGGATGCGTTTTTTTTTGCGGGATTTTTGCCCAACGCGTCTGGTGCGCGCCGGACGCGGATCGAAGCGCTGCGGGACATCCCAGGCACGTTGGTGTTCTACGAATCGCCAAAACGCGTGGCGGCGTGCCTGGCTGATTTGGCCGAGGTTATGGGTGGCGACCGCCAGGCAGCATTATGCCGCGAACTGACCAAGAAATTTGAAGAGGTGCGACGCGGGTCCTTGAGCGAATTGGCAGCGGCGTTGCAGGGACAGACGGTCAAGGGTGAGATCGTTTTGCTGGTGGATCGCAGCCATTCGGAATCTGTTAACGAATCCGACGTAGAAGAGGCTTTGAAGCGGGCCTTAGAGAAGCATTCGGTTCGGGACGCGGCGGATTTGGTGTCGGAAATGTACAAGCTGCCGCGCCGTCCGATTTACCAGAAGGCCCTGAAACTGGGAAAGGGGTGACATGACCACGCGATCCGTCCGAAGTTCGGTTTCCTATCACGCCGGACAGGCGGCGGAGCAGCAGGTGGCGTCCGAATACGAACGGCGCGGGTTCTCAATCGCGCATCGCCGCTGGCGCGGCGCCGGGGGTGAGATCGATCTTATCGCCCGCAATGCAGACGGCGTCGTTTTCATCGAGGTCAAGAAAAGCACTAGCTTTGAGGTTGCTGCGACCCGGATCAGCCGCCGTCAGATGGACCGCATCTATGCCTCTGCCGCGCAGTTTCTGGAAACTGAACCTGAAGGGCAACTGACCAACGCCCGGTTTGACGCCGCATTGGTGGACGCAACCGGGGCCGTTCAAATCATCGAAAACGCCTTTGGTCAGGCCTGATCCCCATTGAACCCCCGGCCCCGCTGGGCCATGTATCTGGCGTGAAACTGAGGGACACGCTATGAAAATCGCCTTTCAGATGGACCCAATCGGGGCCGTGGACATTAATGCAGACAGCTCCTTCCGACTGGCCGAAGAGGCACAGGCGCGCGGGCATACGCTGTTTTTCTACGGGCCCGATCAACTGGCCTATCAGGAAGGGCGCATCACTGCCCGTGGACACGACTTGACAGTCCAGCGCGTGGCGGGCGAGCCGGCCGAACTAGGGCCTGAGCGTGAGGTTGATCTGGCCGATTTTGACGTAATCTGGCTGCGTCAAGACCCGCCGTTCGACATGCATTACATCACCTCGACCCACCTACTGGATCGTCTGAAAGGGCGGGCGCTGGTAGTGAACGATCCGTTTTGGGTGCGCAATTACCCCGAGAAGCTGCTGGTTCTGGACTTCCCCGACCTGACGCCACCAACAACGGTTGCGCGCGATTTGCAGACCATCAAGTCGTTCAAGGAAAAGCACGGCGACGTGATCCTCAAGCCGCTTTATGGCAATGGCGGTGCGGGTGTGTTCCGGCTGGATGCGAATGACCGCAACCTAACCTCTTTGCATGAGCTGTTCACCGGTTTCTCGCGCGAACCGCTGATCGTTCAGAAATTCCTGCCCGATGTGAGTAATGGCGACAAACGAGTGATCCTGGTGAATGGTGAGCCCGTTGGCGCGATCAACCGGGTTCCGGCTGCGGGTGAAACACGCTCGAACATGCATGTGGGCGGGCGTCCCGAAAAGATCGGCCTGTCGGAGCGCGATCTTGAGATTTGCGCCGCGATTGGCCCCTTGCTGAAGGAAAAAGGACAAGTTTTCGTCGGGATCGATGTGATTGGGGACTATCTGACCGAGATCAACGTGACATCTCCGACCGGTATTCAGGAACTGGAGCGGTTCGATGGCGTGAACGTCGCTGAAAAGATCTGGCAGGCGATTGAGGCCAAGGTCTAAGATGCTACTTTGGCGCTGATTCGAAAGCTCAGCGCCTCGGCCACGTGGGGGCGTCTGACGTCGGATGCGCCCTCCAGATCAGCAATCGTCCGCGCCACGCGCAGAATGCGATGAAAGGCACGGGCGGAGAGGCCGAAACGCTCGGCGGCTTTCAACAGCAACTCCTTGCCCTCGGCGTCCGGTGCCGCGATCTCTTCCAGCATCTTGCCTTCGACGTCGGCGTTTTGTCGGGTTGATGTGCCCGCGAAACGGTCTGCCTGAATGGCGCGGGCCGCTTCGACGCGCGTCGCAACCGTGGCCGAGCTGTCACCCGAAGGTGGCAGATCGAGATCAGTGAACCCGACCGGCGGGACCTCAATCCGCAGATCGAACCGATCCATCAACGGGCCGGATATGCGACCCAGATAATCCTCGCCACAGACAGGCGCGCGCGAACAGGCGCGGGCCGGGTCGGTCAGGTATCCGCACTTGCAAGGGTTGGCGGCAGCCACCAGCATGAACCGGCAGGGGTATTTCACATGCGCATTGGCGCGCGCAACCATGACTTCTCCGGTTTCGATGGGTTGGCGCAGGGTTTCCAGAACCGTGCGGGGAAACTCGGGGAATTCGTCCATGAACAGGACGCCGTTATGGGCTAGTGAGATTTCCCCCGGTTTCGCGCCTTTGCCGCCCCCGACGATTGCAGCCATCGAGGCAGTGTGGTGCGGCTCGCGAAACGGGCGGGTGCGGCTGATGCCACCTTCGTCCAGCAATCCGCACAGGGACTGGATCATCGACGTTTCCAGTGCCTCGGTCGGGGTCAGCGGTGGCAGAATTCCGGGCAGGCGGGCGGCCAGCATGGACTTGCCCGACCCCGGCGTGCCGATCATGATCAGGTGGTGCCGTCCAGCGGCCGCGATCTCGAGCGCGCGTTTGGCTCGTTCCTGCCCTTTCACATCCCGCAGATCGCGGGCGCTGGGTACGAGGTTGACCTCTCCGGGCTGGGCGGCGGGCAAGGGCGACTGGCCGGAGAAATGGCGCACCACATCGCCCAGAGAGCCTGCCCCGATCACCTGCGTAGCATCGACCCACGCGGCCTCGGCACTGGAGGCGCGGGGGCAGAGCAATATGCGATCCTCGGCGGCAGCGGTCATGGCGGCCGGCAAGGCACCGACCACAGGCACCAGCGAGCCGTCTAACGATAGCTCACCCAAGGAAACTGCCCCTTCGGCGGCATCCGCTGGGATGATCTCAAGGGCCGACAGCAATGCCACGGCGATTGGCAGGTCGAAATGACTGCCCTCTTTAGGCAAGTCGGCGGGCGACAGGTTTATGGTGATCCGTTTCGACGGTAGCGCGATGGCCATAGAACTCAGTGCGCTGCGTACCCGGTCGCGGGCTTCGGAAACGGCTTTGTCAGGCAGGCCGACGATGGAAAAGGCGGGCAGGCCCGGCGATACGGCGCATTGCACCTCGACCGGGCGTGCATCGACACCCTGAAAAGCAACAGTATGAGAACGGGCGACCATGAACGACCTTTTTGGTTAACAAGTCGTTGCTGCCATGGCTGCGGTTTAAGAATGGTTAACGGCGGTGATCATTTCGGTGAATTTCGGCCAAGCGCCCGGGTCCGCGACGGTTTTGTCACGGCAGAATTGGTTGCAAAAGCCCCAACACTGCCCGTTCAACTCTAGAAAATGCGTAACTGGCTTGCTGGAATAAGGGCAGGTGTCGTTAACCGATGGGCCTCCCTCGACCGTGTGCGCTTCAGATTGGCCACCGATTGGCCAGGCCGAGGAAGGCAGAGCCAGCGCGTAGGGGAACGGGTCGTAGTCCACGGTCATCCCCATCGCCCGCCATTGTCTTACCGTGGGGTCGGACAGCAATTCCAAGCAGTAGTCGCGGTTGGCCCCTGACACCGGTAGGCCGTACCCGATGATCCGTGCCGCGACCGGTGTGTAGAAGACATCCGCTAGGGAATAGTTGCCGAACAGCGGGCCAGACGCCGCGCCGAAGACATTGCGTGCGTGCGCCCAGAGGGTCTCAATCCGTTTCAGATCGGCCTGCGTCTTGTGCGACGGCTCAAACTCCTGCCAGCAGTGTTTCAGCTGCATCGGGCACTCCCCGCGCAAAGAAGCAAACCCGGCGACCATCTCAGCGCATAGCCACCGCGCGGCGACGCGGGCGGCGGGGTCAGTAGGCCACAGCCCGGCCTCTGGGTGGCGTTCGGCCAGCGTTTCGGCCATGGCGAGGCTTTCGCCCACCACAGTGCCGTCGGGCAGGCGTAGGGCGGGCACAAGACGCGCCGGGGCGAGGGGCTTCATATCCTCGGTCATGGTGCCGGAATAGAGGCCGATCATGTGGTTTCGATAAGGCAGACCGAACTTCTCCAGCATCAGCCAGCCACGCATGGACCAGCTGGAAAACAGGCGGTCTCCGATAAACAAATCATAAGTCATGCTACAAGGATGGCGCGGTGTGACTGTTCCGTAAATCAGTGATTTGTGTGGTGTGTGATCACGGACAGTGATTGATTCGTCCTACTGACCAGCGGTCGCCGTGGTGGGTGATTTCGGTGACCGAAAGGTTGTCGATCCGGTGGCTGAACGCCTCTTGGGCATCGAGTCCAAGGGCGCGCTGGACCTGCGTCAGGATCACGCCGAAATGGGCGACGATGATCAGATCGCGGCCTGTATGATCGGCGATCAGGCGGTCGATCACGACGTCGACGCGCGCTCGAACGTCGTTCCAACTTTCGCCTTCGGGCGGGCGCACGTCACCGGGGTTATCCCAATAGGCGAAGGCGAGGTCGGGGTCTTCAGCCTCGATCTCTTTGAAGCCGCGCAACTCCCACGTGCCGAAATGGATTTCGCGCAGGTCGACGTGATGGGGCAGACGCTGGCGCGAACCCTGGATGGCCGATGCCGTATCCGCGGCGCGAGACAAATCGGAGGAGATCACAAGTGCATCTGCCGGCAGGTGATCGTGCAGGCGTGCGATAGCGCCGTGATCGCTGAGGTCGGCGGGCAAATCGGACCAGCCGACCATCGTCTTTGCATGGGTTGGCCCGTGTCGGACCATATGCAGGCGGGTCACGGCATTTGCCCTTTCAACACCAGTGGCAATCCAGCGGTAACTTGTACCACCAGATCGGCCTGTGACGCTAAAGCAATGTTCAATCGACCCTGCGCCTCACGAAACTGGCGGGACAGGGCGCTGTCCGGCACGATCCCGTGGCCGACCTCGTTTGAGACGATCACCACAGGTGCGCGGCAGGACTTCAGCACCTGCAACAGGTCGACCTGCGCCTGTTCCAGATCGTTCTCGACCAGCAGATGGTTGGTTAGCCACATGGTGGCGCAGTCGATCAGGCATACGTCTTCCGGTGTCAGATCACCCAAAGCAGGGCCAAGGTCGAACGGGGCTTCGACTGTCGTCCAACCTGCGCCGCGCTGAGAGATATGACGCTGGACCTTGTCGCGCATCTCGTCATCAAACACTTGTGATGTGGCGAGATACACCCTCTTTTTCTTTGCAGATACAACAAGTTGTTCGGCAAATGCCGACTTCCCCGAGGCCGCGCCGCCCAACACAAAGGTTAAATCCGGATACACTATAATTACCTTTCTGGTGATCCACCCGGTTTTGTTCTGCGTATCGACCCTAGGTCGGCAAGGCAAGTCCGGCCCGCGCCTGTGAAAAGGGGAGATTTCAATGGCACTGGACAATGCGAACGATTTTTCGATGTCCCGTCAAGCGATGAAGGCCGAACTGCTGGACGCGGAGACCGAACTCAAGCTGGCATATGCGTGGCGCGATGAACGCGACGAACAGGCCCTGCACCGGCTGATCACGGCCTATATGCGGTTGGCGATTTCCATGGCGGCCAAGTTCAAGCGCTATGGCGCGCCGATGAATGACCTGATTCAAGAGGCTGGATTGGGCCTGATGAAAGCGGCCGACAAGTTCGACCCTGACCGGGGCGTTCGCTTTTCGACCTATGCGGTCTGGTGGATCAAGGCCAGCATCCAGGACTACGTTATGCGCAACTGGTCGATGGTGCGGACCGGCTCGACCTCATCCCAAAAATCGCTTTTTTTCAATATGCGTCGGGTCCAGGCGCGGCTGGAACGCGAGGCTGCGACAGAAGGAATGGACCTGGATCGCCACCAACTTCACCAGTTGATCGCCGCCGAGATTGGCGTGCCTCTGCGTGATGTCGAGATGATGGAAGGTCGGTTGTCCGGCTCGGATTTCTCGCTCAACGCCGTACAATCCGCGGACGAGGACGGGCGCGAATGGATAGATGCGCTTGAGGATGAAAGCGAACAGGCTGCCGAGACGGTGGAAAACAGCCACGACACCGAGCAACTGCGCGAATGGCTGGTGATCGCCATGCAGGCGCTGAACGATCGCGAACGGTTCATCGTGCGGGAACGCAAATTGCGTGAACCGGCCCGGACGCTGGAAAGCTTGGGGCAGGAGCTTGGGCTGTCCAAGGAGCGTGTGCGCCAGCTTGAAGCCGCAGCTTTCGTTAAAATGCGCAAGAACCTTGAAGCTCAATCGCGTGAGGTGCAACACTTCATCGCATGAGACAGCTTGCGATTCTGCTTTGTGCACTTGTGGTTATGGCCAGCCCCAGCCATGCCGATGACCTGATACCTGAAGATATTTTGTCTGCGATGACATCGGCAGACGTAGTTATCTTGGGCGAGATTCACGACAACCCACAGCACCATGTCATTCAGGCAGAGGCCTTGAAGGCGATCACGCCCTCGGCTGTTGTGTGGGAGATGGTGACAGAAGAGGGCGCGCAGCGCCTCGCGGATAAGGCGGTATCCGACCCAGAGGAACTCTCAAGAATTCTGGAATGGCTCGAGTCCGGCTGGCCGCCGCTCAGCATGTATTACCCGGTTTTTCAGGCGTCGGACGCACCGGTTTATGGGGCGATGGTGCCACGCGCCGCAGCTCGTGCCGCAATGGAGCGGGGCGCTGCCACCGCTCTTGGTGCGGATGCCGCGCGATATGGTTTGACCGTTCCCTTGCCGACCGAAGAACAGGCGGCACGGGAGGCCGATCAACTGGCGGCGCATTGTGACGCAATCCCGGAAAGCGCCCTGCCGCAACTGGTCGCCATTCAACGTCTGCGTGATGCGGTGCTGACCCGCGCCATCCTACGCGCCACCGATGAAACCGGCGGCCCGGTCGCGGTGATCACGGGCAACGGTCACGCTCGCAAGGACCGGGGTATTCCGACCTTTCTGTCTCGTCTGAGCCCGGGTCTGACCGTGTTTGTGCTGGGCCAATCCGAGGAAGGCATGGTCGAGGGCGAATTCGACGCGGTGATTGACAGCCCGGGCATCGAACGCGAAGACCCCTGCTTGGCCTTTAAGACTCAGAATTAACCGCTGGAACTGTCCGGTTCCCTTGCCTAATGTCGGGGCCGACCGGGACGGGAAGGGTTCAACATGTTGGCATCGAAACGCATTCTGCTGATCATCGGCGGCGGGATCGCGGCCTATAAGTCGCTGGATCTGATCCGGCGACTTAAGGAACGTGGAGCATCAGTCACTCCTGTATTAACCCGCGCTGCCGAGGAATTTGTAACTCCGCTGTCTGTGTCAGCTTTGGCTGGAGAGAAAGTCTATCGCGATCTTTTCGATCTGACGGATGAGGCCGAGATGGGCCATATCCAGCTCTCGCGCTCTGCCGATCTGATTGTGGTTGTCCCGGCGACCGCTGATCTGATGGGCAAGATGGCCGGGGGGCTGGCGAATGATCTGGCCTCGACTCTGTTGATGGCGACGGACACGCCGGTTCTATGTGCGCCAGCGATGAATGTTCGGATGTGGGATCACCCCGCAACGCAGCGCAACCTGAAGCAGTTGCAGGTTGATGGAGTGCGTTTTATTGGACCAAACGAGGGCGATATGGCCTGCGGTGAATACGGACCCGGCCGCATGTCGGAACCTTTGGAGATTGTTGCGGCTATCGAAGCGGAACTTGGCAACGGCCCGCTCAGCGGCAAACGCGTTCTGGTGACTTCCGGCCCGACGCATGAGCCTATCGACCCGGTGCGGTACATCGCAAATCGGTCTTCGGGGGCGCAGGGTACGGCAGTGGCTCGGGCGCTGGCAGCGCTGGGGGCCGAAGTGATCTTCGTGACCGGCCCAGCAGACGTTCCCCCGCCTGAGGGAGTGCAGGTTGTGTCAGTTGAAACCGCCAAACAGATGTCCGACGCAGTAGATGCCGCGCTGCCAGTGGATGCAGGCGTGTTTGCAGCCGCAGTGGCGGATTGGCGCGTGGCCAGCGCCTCGGACAAGAAATTGAAGAAAAGCCGCGACGGGCTGCCCGCGCTGGAGTTTGCCGAAAACCCCGACATTCTGAAGCGCATCTCGCATTTGGAAAAGGGTCGCCCCGCATTGGTTGTTGGCTTTGCCGCCGAAACAGACAACGTCATTGAACACGCCACCGCCAAACGCGGGCGCAAGGGCTGCGACTGGATCGTAGCCAATGATGTCAGCCCGGCTACGGGGATTATGGGTGGGTCTGAGAACGCGGTGATCCTGATTTCGGACGCAGGGGCCGAGGAATGGCCGCGCATGGGCAAGGATCAGGTCGCCGAGCGCCTGGCGCTCAAGATCGCTGACGCTTTGACCAGCTAGACAAGAGGAGCAGTGATGGTTGCAATTCGTGTGATCCGCGAGGAGGGCGCTGATCCGGCGGTGCCTTTGCCATCGTATGAAAGCGCCGGGGCCGCCGGTGCGGACGTGCGGGCGAACCTGCCGGATGGGGCTCCGATCAAGCTTGAACCCGGCCAGCGCGCCCTCGTGCCGACTGGTTTGCGGATCGAAATCCCGCAAGGGTTCGAGGTGCAGGTCCGACCCCGCTCGGGCCTGGCACTGAAACACGGCATCACCCTGCCCAACACGCCGGGCACAATTGATAGCGACTATCGCGGTCCGCTGGGTGTGATCGTTCTGAACGCCGGGCAAGAGGTGTTCGAGATCACCCATGGTGAGCGTATCGCGCAACTGGTCGTAGCTCCCGTCGTGCAGGCTTCGTTTGACGTCGCTGATGCGCTTAGCGAAACAGCACGTGGCGCGGGTGGTTTCGGGTCGACCGGGCGCGGCTGATGCTGCTGGTTCTGATCCTGGCTGCGGGCCTGTGGGGTATCGGCTATCTGGCCGGCGTGTCCCGGATCGCGCGCATGACGTCGGTCGGTGTCCTGTTACTGGGGGTGATCACAGCGCAGTTGGTCCTTCCAGATGGCCATCCATTGCGCGAGGCGACCGGCGATTCTGCGGCGATGTGGCTGATATTAGCTGGCACCGCGTTGCTGGTTCTGCTCTATGGGCAAGTGCTGAAAGTGTTGCGCAATCGCGCGGCGCCAGCCTCAGCCCAGGAGCCCGCGATGCCTTCCGACCAGTTCACTGAAATCGAGCTTGAACGCTATGCCCGCCACATCGTCCTGCGTGAGTTGGGCGGGCCGGGTCAGAAGAAGATGAAACAGGCGCGGGTGCTGGTCATCGGTGCCGGCGGGTTAGGCGCGCCCGCCCTGCAATATCTGGCAGCCGCCGGAGTCGGCACCATCGGCGTGATCGACGATGATGAGGTTGAAAACGCCAACCTGCAACGGCAGGTGATCCATCGCGACGCTGATATCGGCATGCCCAAGGTTTTCTCGGCACAGCAGGCGATGCAAGCGCAAAACCCTAATGTGGTTGTCTTGCCCTATCACCGCCGACTGACTGATGAGATCGCGTCCGAGCTGTTTGACGATTTTGACGTGATCCTCGACGGCACCGATAATTTCGACACGCGCTATCTGGCCAATCGCACAGCGGTGGCGCTCGGCAAACCGTTGATCTCTGGCGCGCTGTCGCAGTGGGAAGGCCAGCTGAGTGTCTTTGACCCGGCCAATGACTCCCCCTGCTATCAGTGCATATTCCCCGAGGCTCCGGCCCCCGGATTGGCTCCATCCTGCGCCGAGGCCGGGGTGATTGGCCCTCTGCCCGGTGTGGTGGGGTCGATGATGGCGGTTGAGGCGATAAAGGTGATCACCGGCGCAGGGCAAGCCTTGCGCGGTGAGATGTTGATCTACGATGCACTCTACGGTGAAAGCCGCAAGATCACCTTGTCCCGCCGCGCCGATTGTCCGATCTGCTCGCGAACTCAAAGCTAGGTACAATCGCCGCACGCGTCAGCGCGCGGCTTGGCCCAACCCCGCCAAGGCGCATCTTAGGTGCGCGCTGCGGGGGCGGGAGTATCTATCCCAGCGCCTCATCCAAATCGGCAATCAGGTCCTCTGCATCCTCCAAGCCGACCGACAGTCTGAAAATTCCGTCGCCTGCATAACGTCGGTAATCCTCCAACTGCGCGCCCTGCAATTGGAACGATGTCTCCATCAGCGCGTCGGTCCCCATCCAGAAGATCAAACTGCGATGATGACCAAGCGACACCGCGTAGTGAATGACCTTCAGCCGTTCAATCATCTGCTGTGCGACACGCTCACCATCTGCGGTGCTGCCGACCTGAAACGAGATCATGCCTGACATGTTGGTCATTTGCCGTTTTGCCAGATCCGCCTGCGGATGTGAGGCCAAACCCGGATAGATCACGCGGCTCACTCTTGGATCAGCCTCCAGCCAGTCAGAAACCGCCTTGGCGCCGACCTCATGGGCTTTCATCCGAAGGGGCAGGGTCGATGCTCCACGCGCGATCAGCCAGGCATTGAAAGGTGATAATATTCCGCCGTGGTGAATAGCTGCCTCGGCGCGCATTTTCGAGACCAGTTCGCTCGGTCCGGCCACGGCTCCACCGATCGCATCCCCGTGACCCCCAATATATTTGGTGATCGAATGCATGGTCAGGTCGACACCCAGCGCCACTGTATCCATCCCAAGAGGCGAGGCAAAGGTCGCGTCGCAGCTCAGCAGCGCACCAACCTGTTTGGCCAGCTTCGAAATCTCAGCCAGATCGGTTAGGCGGTTGATCGGATTGACGGGTGTTTCCGTGTGGATCAACCGTGTGTTCGGGCGGATCGTCGCCGCCACCGCGGTCAGATCGGACATGTTCACGGCAGACACTTCAATGCCCATGCGGGGAAGGGTTTCCCGCGCAATTTCTGCCACACCGGCATAGGAAACGTCCGAAATCACTAAATGGTCGCCGGCTGACAGAAAGGTGAAAAAGATCGCAGACGCAGCCGCCATTCCCGACGCCGTGGCGAGACATGCTTCGGTCCCCTGCAACGCGGCGATTTTTGCCTCCAGCCCAGCCACGGTCGGATTGGCCCAGCGGGAATAAACATAGGGGCTGTCGGGAGTCAGGTCATGGGCTGAAAACCCGGCAAGGTCTTCTGTGACATAAGTCGAGCTCATGTGAATCGGGGGTGCAGAGGCGTTGGTCGAAGCATCGGGCGGATCGCCCGCATGAATAGCCGTCGTCATGATCCCCGCAGATCGGTTTGATTTGCTCATATCCTGTCTCCTTTCCTGCTGACCCTGCGTGCGACGCATGGATTGAGCAAGAAGTTTAACGACAGAAAGTGACGGGTTTGTCGCGCGCCCTCTGGACCATTCCAACCGGCCTCCCTAGCTTGACGGGCAAAGGAGATCCGCATGACCAACCCGATCCTGTCCGACTGGACAACACCATTTGAAATCGCGCCGTTTAATGCAATTTCCGATGACGATTTTGCCCCTGCGCTGGACCAGGCCATGCAGGCCCACAACGCCCAGATTGACGCGATCGCAAGCAACGCGGACACTCCCTCATTCAGCAACACGATCGAGGCGCTTGAGGCCGCAGGCGAGGAGATGGATAAGGTTCTGTCGGTGTTTTTTACTGTCGCAGGTGCAGACAGCAACGCCAAACGCGAGGAGTTGCAACGAGACTTTTCACCCAAGCTGGCGGCGCATTTCTCGGGCATTTCTTCGAACAAGGCCTTGTTTCAACGCGTGGCCGATCTGTGGGCGCGCAAGGATGAATTGGACCTGACCGAAGAACAGGCCCGAGTTCTTTTGCTAACTCATCGCGGGTTTGTCCGCGCAGGTGCGGCGCTGCAGGGTGAGGAAGATGCCCGCATGCAGGAAATCAAAGCGCGATTGGCCTCGCTAGGGACCTCTTTCACCCAGAATCTTCTGGCCGATGAACGGGACTGGTACATGGCTCTGACTGAGGATGATCTGGAAGGTCTGCCGGAATTCGTCGTGGATGCCGCCCGAGCCGCCGGAGAGGAAAAGAGTGCGGATGGGGCCGTTGTTACCTTGTCCCGGTCGTTGATCGTGCCATTCCTGCAATTCTCGTCTCGCCGTGATCTGCGGGAAAAGGCGTATCAGGCTTGGACCGCACGAGGAGCAAATGGTGGTGAGACAGATAACCGGGAGATCGCCGCTGAAATTCTGAACCTGCGGGAAGAGCGCGCGAAACTGCTGGGCTATGACAGCTTTGCCGATTTCAAGCTGGAAACCGAAATGGCCCGTACGCCCGAAAAGGTGCGTGACTTGCTGATGCAGGTGTGGGAGCCAGCCAAATTGCGCGCTGATGCAGACGCAGAAACCATGACGCAGATGATGCAAGAAGATGGCGTCAATGGTCCTCTGGAAGCGTGGGACTGGCGCTACTACGCCGAGAAACGCCGCAAGGCCGAGCATGATCTCGATGAGGCTGCGTTAAAGCCCTACCTGCAGTTGGACCGAATGATAGAGGCCGCCTTTTCCTGCGCCAATCGCCTGTTCGGGCTGGAATTCGCGCCTCTGGACGTACCGCTCTATCACCCCGATTGCCGCGCGTGGGAGGTGACGCGGAACGGCCAGCATATTGCGGTGTTTATTGGCGACTACTTCGCCCGAGGATCAAAGCGGTCAGGTGCGTGGTGCAGTGCAATGAGGTCTCAGGCCAAGTTTCCCAAGGTCCAGGCGCCCATCGTGATCAATGTTTGCAACTTCGCCAAAGGCGACCCAGCATTGCTGTCTTATGACGACGCGCGGACCCTTTTCCATGAATTCGGCCACGCGCTGCACCAAATGCTGTCCGATGTGACCTATGAAAGCATCTCGGGTACCAGCGTGGCGCGGGATTTCGTCGAACTGCCAAGCCAGCTTTACGAACATTGGCTGGAGGTGCCTGAGGTTCTTTCGGAATTCGCTACGCATGCTCAGACTGGCGAAGCAATGCCGCAGGAAATGCTGGAGAAAGTACTTAAGGCCGCCAATTTCGATCAGGGGTTCCAGACGGTGGAGTACGTGGCTTCGGCGCTGGTCGATCTGGCGTTCCACGATGGGGCCGCGCCTGCCGATCCGATGGCAAAACAGGCCGAGGTGTTGGCCGAGATCGGGATGCCGCAGGCCATCGGGATGCGCCACGCAACGCCGCACTTTGCGCATGTCTTTGCGGGTGACAGCTATAGTTCGGGCTACTACTCATACATGTGGTCCGAGGTCATGGATGCCGACGCCTTTGCTGCATTCGAAGAGGCGGGTGGCGCATTCGATCCGGAACGCGCCAGAGCACTGGAGAACAACATCTTGTCCACCGGTGGTTCTCGCGAGGCAGAGGAACTTTACTTGGCCTTTCGCGGGCGCCTGCCGGGGGTTGAGGCTTTGCTGAAAGGGCGCGGCTTAATTGCCGCCTAATACCCTAGGTCGCGATTGACGAGGTGCAGGAAGGGTTCGCCCACCTCACCTCGGCGAATATTCTCGCAGATAACCTGCGCTGCAGTGACGGGCCTGGTCTCCGAAGCGATATGCGGCGTTACCGTCACGTTCGGATGCGCCCAGTAAGGGTGCTCGGGCGGCAAGGGTTCCACCCGGAAAACGTCTAACGTGGCATGGCCGACCTGTCCGGAATTCAGCGCGGTCAGCAGCGCGTCATCGTCAATCAACGGGCCCCGGCCCGGATTGATGATGCACGCGCCTTTGGGCAGCAGGGCCAGGGTTTCAGAATTCAGGGTATTCACGGTCGCTGGTGTATCGGGCAGCAGCAGAACAACGATCTCGGCCTGCGACAGAGCGGCACCCAACCCCTCCTCGCCGTGCATGCAGGTTATGCCGGCGATGTCTTTGGCTGAACGGCTCCAACCGGTAACGTTGAAATTCAGTGCAGCCAATGCGTGGGCAGTGGCTTTGCCGAGGGCACCCAGCCCCAGCACACAGACCTGACGCTCTGTCGCAAGTGGCGGGGCATCAGGCGTCCAGTTTCCATCCTGAACGGTGATGTGCTGATCCATCCCAAGGTGATAGCGCAGCACGTGGCCAACCACCCATTCGGTCATTCCCTGCGTTAATCCGTGATCCACCATTCGTGCCAGCGGTACGGTCAGGGAGTCATTATCCGCGATTTTCTCAACCCCGGCCCAGAGGCTGAGCACGGCTTTCAGCCGCGTATAGGGGGTGAAATCCAACAATCCCCCGTTTGGGGCATAGACGACGTAATCGACCTGATCCGGTTCGAAGTCGGGGCCAAGGCGGAAATCCACCCCGGCCTCAGTCAGACCTTTGGTCAGCAATGGCTCATACACGGGCCACAGGGTAGGGCGCGCGGAAAATAGGACGTTCACGGTCATGACGGGCCTTTCAGATCAGCGGGGGCGGTGGATGTGGGCGCTTTGGACAATGCCGAAGGCTGCCATCAGAACCAACATGGCCGAACCACCATAGCTGACCATTGGCAGGGGAACGCCCACAACCGGGGCAAGACCCATGACCATTGACATATTGACGGCGAAGAACAGGAAGAAGTTCAGCGCGATGCCCAGCGTCACCAGAGACGAGAACCTGTCCTTCGTTGAAAGCGCAGTGACCAGGCAGAAGATCAGGATCAGGCCATAGAGAGTTAGCAGGGTGATGCCGCCGACAAAGCCGAACTCCTCGGCCAGGGTGGTAAAGATGAAGTCGGTGTGTTTCTCGGGCAGGAAGTTCAATCGTGATTGCGTGCCCTGCATGAACCCGCGCCCATTCCAGCCGCCGGATCCCAGTGCGATCTTGGACTGCGTGATATGGTAGCCGGCCCCTAGCGGATCGGTTGAAGGGTCAAGGAAAGTGTCGATCCGTCTGAACTGATAGTCCTTGAGCAACTGCCACTCTGTCCCGCGGCTGTTGAAGACAGTTGCAATCAGGCTGACCACGGCGGCAATGACGGCGGCGAAATAGGCCCAGTGGACCCCAGCCAGGAACATCAGTCCTCCGCCCGCCGCCAATAGCAAGATCGACGTGCCAAGATCGGGTTGTTTCAAAACAAAGAATGTGGGGATCAGGATCAGGATAACGGGGATCAGCACCCAAAGTGGGCGCGACGTTTTATGAGGTGGCAGCCAGTCGTAATAGGCCGCCAGAACCATGACGAGCGCGACCTTCATGACTTCGGAGGGTTGAAGTCGCATGAAGCCAAGGTCGATCCAACGCTGCGCACCCATGCCGACCGTTCCGAAGAACTCCACAAACACCAGCAGAGCGATTGAGACGAGATAGGCTAGCACCGACATGTTGCGCCAGAACCAGATGGGCACCAGTGCGATAATGAACATAACGGTCAGCCCCAGCCCGAAACGCTCCATTTGGGGCTCGGCCCACGGCGTCCATGACCCGCCGGCCACGGAATACAGCATCAGGAACCCGGCGCTCGCCACGCTGATCAGAAGCAGCGTCAGCGGCCAGTTCATATACAGAAACTTGCGGAACCCCGAGGGCGGGGACTTTACGGCGTATTCAAGATAGCTCATGCGCGGTCCTTCTCGGTCGGACGCGCTTTGGGGCGGCGGTCCCCTTCCAGTCGTTTTTGCTGTTCCTTGATACGGTCCCGATCGGCGGTCGGATAGGCCTCGAGCGGGGGTGTGCCGTTATAGAGCGCCTGCAGCATGATGTCCCGGGCCACCGGAGCCGCAGCCTTGGAGCCGCCACCGCCATGTTCCACCACAACGGCCACAGCGTATTTCGGGTTGTCATAGGGCGCAAAGCTGACAAACAGCGCGTGGTCGCGGCGTTCCCATGGCAGGTCTTCATTGCGGATCACACCGGCGGCCCGTTCGGCCTTGGTAATATTGCGCACCTGACTGGTGCCGGTCTTGCCCGCCATTCGGAAATCATCCGCGATGATGCGACTGCGATAGGCAGTGCCGCGCCGGTCGTTCGACACCGACCACATCGCCTGACGAACCTGTTCCAGGTTGTTCCGGTTCACCGCCAGCGGCTCCCCCGCACCCGAGGGTTGCTCAATCCCGTTGATTGATCGCACCAGGCGCGGCTTCACCTCCCGTCCGGTCGCAATGCGCGCGGTCATGACTGCCAATTGCAAAGGCGAAGCCAGCATGAAGCCCTGGCCGATCGAGGCGTTCGCGGTGTCACCCACTAGCCAGTCTTGCCCGTGCACGCGCTGTTTCCACTCCTGATTGGGTGCCAGTCCGGCGGCCACGGCGGACATCGGGATATCGTGTTTGACGCCCAGCCCGAAGATGCGCGCCATCTCGGATATCTTGTCGATCCCCACTCGCAGGGCCACGTCATAGTAGTAAACATCGCAGCTTCGCTTCAGCGAGGTTTCCAAATCAACCGTGCCATGCCCGCCACGTTTCCAGCAGTGGAAGCGGCGGCTGCCGACTTTCAGGTGACCTGGGCAGTAGACCGTGTTGGACGGCCCGATCACTCCGGCTTCCAGCGCGGCCATGGCGGTGATCATCTTGAAGGTCGAGCCCGGCGGGTAGGTGCCCTGCACCGTCTTGTTGGCGAGCGGTCGGTAGTTATCCTGGGTCAGTGCCCGGTAATCGGCGACCGATATGCCGCGCACGAACAGATTCGGGTCGAAACTGGGGGCAGAGCTGATGGCCCGGATATCACCGGTTTCGCAATCGATCACCACTGCGGCGGCGCTTTCTCCTGCCAGTCGTGCTTGTGCATACTGTTGCAGGTCCGCGTCGACCGAGAGCTGCAGATCGGCCCCAGCCTCGCCCTCCTGCCGGTCCAACTCGCGCATTACGCGGCCAGTAGCGTTGACCTCGACCCGTTTCGCCCCGGCCTTGCCGCGCAAGGCGATCTCTTGCTTGGCTTCCAGCCCCACCTTGCCGATTTGGAAACGGGGAATACGCAGCACCGGCTCAGGGTCTTCGATCTGGCTAAGGTCATAATCGCTGACCGGGCCGACATAACCGACCACATGGGCGAAGTCTTCGTACCGGGGGTACTGCCGGGTCTGCCCTACTTCGGGGATCACACCGGGCAATGCGGGAGCGTTGACGGCAACCTTTGAGATATCTTCCCACGTGACCTGATCGGCCAGCGTGACGGGCAGGAAGGGGGCTGAGCGGCGCATTTCCGTCTTGGCGCGCTCGATTTCATCCTGGGTCAAGGGGATCAGATCCGTAAGTTTGGCGATCACCTGATCAACGTCGCCAGCATCTTCACGCACCATGACGATCCGGTACGAGGGGGAGTTCTGGCCGATGATCTCTCCGTTCCGGTCATAAATCCGTCCGCGGGTTGGTGGAATCAGGCGGATGTTGATCCGGTTTTCCTCGGCCAGTAGACGGTATTCGTCCGCCTGATCTACCTGCATATAGCGCATCCGCGCTGCAAGACCGCCTATAAAGACAGCTTGCAGCCCGCCCAAGATCAAAGCCCTGCGAGGAAGGCGCTTATGTGCAAGGCCTTGGGGTGTGGGTTTGCGCTGCTTCATCCTCAAGCCCCCACTGTGCCGCCATCAGGCGATGATCTGCGGCGCACACCGAATCCATTCTGGCTCAGCAGAACGATCAAAGGATAAATCGCAATTGTCAGAACCACTTGTATCACCACTGGCCCCAATGCTGCCTGTTGCACTGACAGAATAGCAAGAATGATGCGATTCAGCATGAAAACTGCCGTGATCACCACGGCAACGGTCGACCATTCGCCGACAAAACCGGAATCCCGCAATCCAAACGCGGCCGAGCGCAGATAAGCCGCGCCCAGAACCACCAGCGCTGCCAGCAGGCCGGGCGGGCGTTGCAACAACAGGTCCGCCATCAGCATCACGAGGGCCACCAGCAGGGTTGGCACAAATTCAGGCCGCCGTAGCACCCAAGCAAAGGTCAGGGCGATCAGAAGGTCCGGAAAGGGCCAGCGATCCGGTTTTGTGTCCAGCGGCAGCAGATGCAGAAACAAGATCAGCGCGGCCAGACATAGGTATAGCCCCCGTTTGGACCAAAGTTGCGAGGCAGCGCTATCCATCCCCAACCTCGGCAGGGCTTAGGGCTGTTTCGGGGCTTCTCGGGCCGACGATATCACCGGGGTCGCGGATAAGTGGCGCTGATTGGTATCGCAGCACTCGAAGGAATTCGAGTCGCTCGAAATCCGCTGACAGGCGGACCCTTAAGCGGCCTCCGGGATCGGCAGTGATCTGACCGATCAGCAGGCCCGCAGGAAACACGCCGCCATCGCCCGAGGTCACTACGCGGTCACCAGGACGGACTAGCTCTCGGTTTTCCAGAAAATCCACTGCCGGTGCCGATGTATTGTCACCGGTGATCAAGGCGGTCTGCCCCGAGGGCTGGATGGTTGCCGGGATCGCGCTGGAGGCATCAGTTAACAGGATCACCCGCGCCGTATCCGGACCCACGCCAGAAATACGTCCGACCACACCTATCCCATCCATGGTGGCCCAGCCGTCGGTTATGCCGTCACGCTCGCCCACGTTGAGCAAAACGGACTGCCGAAACGGTGAGCCGCTATCGGCCATGACGACACCGGTGATGTAAGTCAGACGCGGGTCGAGGCGCACATTGTTCAGATCCAACAGGCGCGCGTTTTCCTGTTCCAACTGCAAGGCGGCCTCTTTCCAGGCGCGCATCAGGCGCAATTCGCTACGCAGTTCCTGGTTCTGTTCACTCAGGCGTTGATAGCTTTGGAAATCACGGGCCAGATTGACCACAGCGGTGACCGGAACCATGGCCCATTCCATCGAGGGGACGACCCTGTCCACGACCTGCGCCCGGAACCGCTCCACGCGTGGGCTATCGATGCGCCAGACCAGAAAGATAGCCAGCAAGCACAGCACCACGATCCCCAAAAGCAGGCGGCGCAAGGGGGTGGTGTATTCGTCGCGCTGTGATCGGTCTTTTGCCACAGGACTCCTTCCCGTGCTGCTCGTGCCGAGTTTACCCTATTTGCAAAGGGTGCGCGCCTTAGCTTTCGTAGTCAATCGCGTGGCGCAGTTGTTTTTCGTATTCCAAGGCCTTGCCGGTGCCCAAAGCCACACAATTCAGGCTTTCATCGGCAATCGACACAGCCAGACCGGTCTGTTCGCGCAGCGCCAGATCCAGATCGCCCAGCAACGCGCCCCCGCCGGTCAGCATCACGCCCCGGTCCACGATGTCTGCCGCCAGATCGGGCGGCGTGGTCTCCAGCGCGGTCATCACCGCTTCGCAAATCTGCTGGACGGGTTCAGACAATGCCTCGGCCACCTGGGCCTGGCTGATCTCGATTTCCTTCGGCACGCCGTTCAGCAGATCGCGACCGCGGATATGCATCGACTGTCCGCGCCCGTCATCGGGCATCCGTGCAGTACCGATGGTTGTTTTGATGCGTTCAGCAGTAGATTCACCAACCAGCAGGTTCTGCTGACGGCGCAGGTACGAGATGATGGCTTCGTCCATCCGGTCGCCACCAACACGGACCGAGCGGGCATAGACGATGTCGCCCAGCGACAGGACTGCAACCTCGGTGGTACCGCCGCCGATATCGACGACCATGTTGCCGGTCGGGTCGGTGATTGGCATCCCGGCACCAATCGCCGCTGCAATCGGTTCGGCAATCAACCCGGCACGACGTGCACCTGCGGACAGAACCGATTGACGGATCGCCCGCTTTTCAACGGGTGTCGCGCCGTGGGGAACGCAAACTATGATCTTGGGTTTCGAGAAGGTCGACCGTTTGTGCACCTTGCGGATGAAATGCTTGATCATCTCCTCGGCGGTGTCGAAATCAGCGATCACACCTTCACGCATCGGGCGGATCGCTTCGATGGAACCGGGGGTTCGGCCCAGCATCAGCTTTGCATCCTCGCCTACGGCCAGCACCTTTTTGACACCGTCTTTCACGTGGTAAGCCACCACGGAAGGTTCAGACAGGATCACACCACGCCCTTTGACATAAACCAGCGTGTTCGCTGTCCCAAGGTCGATAGCCATGTCCGCTGTGAACAGGCCGCCCAGATTGCCAAAGATCCCCATGATTCCCCTGATCCTGTATGTCAGTTTTTCTACTGCCCGCGACTCGACGGTTCCGGGACGGATGACTTATAGGGTGCCAGCACGCTCGGTAAAAGGGCTGATTCCGCGACAATCAGCACCTTTCCGCCTTATTGAGAGGGACTTTAGAAGGCAACATGCTCTCTTATCAACACATTTACCACGCTGGAAATCTGGCTGACGTGCAAAAGCACAGTTTGTTGGCAGTTGCGCTGGATTATCTGACGCGCAAGGACAAGCCGCTGACATATCTCGAAACCCACTCGGGGCGGGGTCTGTACAAGCTGGACGCTGCTGAGGCCGTACGCACAGGCGAAGCTGAGGCAGGCATCCAGCGCGTCCAAAAAGCTGAATGGTTTGGCGCGGAGCATCCACTGAGCCGTGCAATAGAAACGGTTCAGCTACGAGAAGGTGCGGCGGCCTATCCGGGCTCGCCCCTGATCGCCGCCAGTTTGCTGCGAGAACAGGACAGGCTGCACTTTGCCGAATTGCATCCGCAGGAACATATGGCTCTGGCTCTGGCCATGTCACCGTATGGTGCGAAAGTACATCGGCAGGATGGGTACGAGCTGGTGCAGTCTCTGCTGCCGCCGACGCCGCGGCGTGGGATGTTGCTGATAGACCCGAGTTATGAGGTGAAATCGGAATATGACCGCTTGCCGGGCATCATCGCCAAACTGCATCGCAAATGGAATGTTGGGGTGATAGCGTTGTGGTATCCGATCCTGACCGACGATCGGCACAGCGCAATGGTTTCCGCATTGAGGACGCAAGACTTGCCCAAAACCCTGTGTCACGAAGTGCGCTTCGACGCGGTGCGAGAGGGGCACCGCATGGTCGGGTCGGGCATGTTTTTCATCAACGCGCCCTATGGGCTTGAAGACGAGGCGGCTCGCCTAACGAGCCTGTTTGAAGGGCTCTGAACTTAGGTTCCAAAACGGGGGGCTTCTGCTTCGCTTGTCCGTGTCAGAGATGCAGCCAATAGAGTTGGGCCCGGCGGCGCGGCGCCGGGCCCAAAACCCAAGAAGGTTCGGCGGAGCCGGGCCGCCACGGGTGCGGGAGCCCACCTATCGCATCTAGGTCAAATCTTTGTAGCTGATCTCACGCGCATCGGCACCGGGGCCGGTTTTTTCGCGGCGCACGATCAAGCGATTCAGGGCGTGGATATAGGCTTTGGCCGACGCAACCACGGTATCGGTGTTGGCCGATTGTCCGGTTGCAATCATGCCGTCCTCTTCGAGGCGCACCGAAACGGTAGCCTGCGCATCGGTCCCAGCTGTCACCGCATGCACCTGATACAGCTGCAGATGCGCCTTGTTCGGATAGATCGCGCGTACGGCTTTGAAGGTCGCGTCCACCGGGCCGTCGCCGTGCTCCGTTGCGATAATGTCCTTACCGTCCACTTCAAGCTCGACTGTCGATTCCGCCTGACCACCGGTGCCGCAGGTGACCTTCATCGACACCAGTTGCAAATGATCGTTGGCCTCATCGTCGTCCAGCGTCATTAATGCGATCAGGTCGTCGTCAAACACCTCTTTCTTACGGTCAGCAAGATCCTTGAACCGCACGAAGATGTCCTTGAGTTGGTTGTCGCCGACCTCATAACCCAGCGTTTCCAACTTGTCGCGCAACGCCGCCCGGCCCGAGTGTTTGCCCAGCGGCAAAGACGTCCCGGACAGGCCGATATCCTCGGGCCGCATAATCTCGAAGTTTTCGCGGTTCTTCAGCATACCGTCCTGATGGATGCCGCTTTCATGCGCAAACGCGTTTTTTCCGACGATGGCCTTGTTGAACTGTACGTTGAAGCCCGACACCGTCGCCACCCGGCGCGAGATATGCATGATCTTGGTGGTATCGATGCCTGTCGTCCAGGGCATGATGTCGTTGCGGGTGCGCAGCGCCATCACCACCTCTTCCAGCGCGGTGTTGCCCGCGCGTTCGCCCAAGCCGTTGATGGTGCATTCGATCTGACGCGCACCACCGGCAACAGCGGCCAGCGAATTTGCGGTCGCCATGCCAAGATCGTTGTGGCAGTGGGTCGCGAATACCACTTCATCCGCACCCGGAACCGTTTCGATCAGGCGTTTGATCAGATCTGCGCTTTCCAGCGGGGCGGTGTAGCCCACGGTATCTGGGATGTTAATCGTGGTGGCTCCGGCCTTGATCGCAATCTCGATTACACGGCACAGGTAATCCCATTCCGTCCGGGTCGCATCCATCGGCGACCATTGCACGTTTTCACACAGGTTGCGCGCGTGGCTGACGGTTTCGTGGATTTTCTCGGCCATCTCGTCCTGTGTCAGGTTCGGAATGGCGCGGTGCAGCGGAGAGGTGCCGATGAAGGTGTGAATCCGGTTCTTGCCGGCATGTTTCACCGCCTCCCAGCAGCGGTCGATATCGGCGAAGTTGGCGCGGGCGAGGCCACAGATACGGCTGTTTTTCGACCGTTGGGCAATCTCGGAGACGGCTTTGAAATCGCCTTCGGATGCGATGGGAAAACCAGCTTCGATAATGTCGACGCCCATTTCGTCCAGCAGCTCGGCAATCTCGAGCTTTTCGTCATGGGTCATGGTGGCGCCGGGGCTCTGCTCGCCGTCGCGCAAAGTGGTATCGAAGATCAAGACGCGGTCTTGGTCGGTCACGTTGGTCATGGGATTCTCTTTCTTCTTCTGTCCTAAAGCCTTTGGCGCGCGGGCGTCCTCCTCTGAGCGGGCGCGCCGGATGGCACGCTCAGAGGCGGATTAGGATCAGTAGGCCACGCAGCGACGCACCGCGAAGGGCGGTGTCGGCAACAAGGATATCTGCGCGGTTGATCATGGGCGGAATTTATACAGCGCCCGTGCAGAATGAAAAGACCCATTTGTTGTGTAACTGCTTTTGAGATGTTTTCTTTTCTGCGCTGCATTGATCCGCTGGCGCATACGACTAGGTGATGCGCCATGAAAAAAGCATTGGTCATTGGCGCATCTGGGGGAATTGGACAGGCAGTTTCATGGCGCTTAAAGGGGCAGGGTTTTGACGTAACCGCCTTGTCGCGTTCAACTAACGGGTTTGACCTCACTGACCCTGACGGGGTCCACCACACTCTTAACGAGCTCTCAGGTTCTTTCGATTTGATTTTCGTTGCTTCTGGCGCGTTAGAGATCAACGGTGCTGAACCAGAAAAGTCCTTCCGGACCCTCTCGGCGCAGGCGATGATGGACCAGTTCGCTTTGAATGCCGTTGGGCCGGCATTGATCTTGCGCCATGCCGCTCGCCTGTTACCGCGCGACCGTCGCGCCGTTTTTGCGGTGCTTTCCGCGCGTGTCGGTTCGATTGGGGATAACCGGTTGGGCGGATGGGTCAGCTATCGTGCATCTAAGGCGGCGGTGAATCAGATCGTTCACACAGCGGCCATAGAACTCGCCCGCACACACAAACAGGCAATTTGTGTTGCTTTGCATCCCGGCACCGTAAAAACAGAGTTCACCCGGAAATACCTTGGTCGTCACCCAGCGGTCGCACCGGGCACCGCAGCCGCCAATTTACTGTCCGTAATGCAGCGTTTGACGCCGGACGATACCGGTGGCTTTTATGATTGGGCGGGAAAACCTGTACCTTGGTAAAGGCCCGGGTTCATCCGCCCGAGCTGCTGGTGTCATCCGGGGTGGTTTCGGGAATGGCATCGGGTTCAACGTCGGCTGGCGTCGCGAGGGCGTCGTTTTCCCAGATGCCGGATTCTTCCTCGCCATTGGCATAGCGCATTGTACCGTCCCCGTGGCGCTTGTTGTCGAGAAAACCGCCCCTATAGACGTCTCCGGTTGCAAAGGTTGCGACGCCTTTGCCGCTGATTTTGCCCTCGGCCCAATCACCGGTATAGGTGTAGCCGCTTGGCATGGTGATGGTGCCCCGCCCGTGGCGCTGGCCGTTCTTGAAATCGCCTTCATAGATTGTGCCGTCGGGGAATTCGGCTTTGCCCTTGCCTTGTCGGACCCCTTTGGCCCATCCCCCTTCATAGCGGTATCCGTTGGCAAAGGTCAGAACACCAGTGCCGTGGCTCACGCCGTTTTGGAACTGACCGGTATAGACAACTCCGTTCGGGTAGGTCGCCTTGCCGCTGCCTTCGAAAATTCCGGCGATCCACTCCCCATCGTAGATGATACCGTCAGCGAAAGTATGCATACCTTTACCATGAGGTAGGTCGGCGCTGAAATCGCCGATATAGGTCGAGCCGTCGGGATATGTCAGCTCGCCAAATCCTTCGATCTGGCCGTCCTGCCACTCACCGGTATAGTCAAACCCATCTGTCCCCAAAAATCGCCCTTTGCCGTGGCGGCGGTCGTCAGAATATTCCCCCTCGTAAGTCGCACCATTGGCATAGGTGGCCTTGCCCTGCCCCTGCCGGCGCCAATTCACGAGGTCGCCTTCGTAAAGATCGCCGTTGGCCTGCAGTATTCGACCTTTCCCGGTGGCCTGATCTAGAACCCATGCGCCCGTGTAAACCTGACCGTCCGGAGATGTATGGGTTCCCTGACCGTGGCGTTGGCCATCCTGGATGTCACCTTCGTAAACGCCGCCTTTGGAATAGGTGATCTTGCCTTTGCCCTGCTTGACGCCATCGACCCAATCCCCGTCATAGCTGTACCCGCTGGGGTCGGTAAGCACACCCTTGCCATGATGCAGAGCGTTCCGAAAGCCACCTTCGTATTGCGCGCCGTTGGCGTAGCTCACTACGCCCTGACCATTTATCGTGCCTTCGGACCATTCGCCGTCATAGGTGCCGCCATCGGGATAGGTGATCTTGCCCCGCCCTTCGGGCTGGCCTTTGACAAAATCGCCTTCGTAGACAGAACCATTGGCATAGCGCGCGACACCCTTGCCTTGAATTTCGCCCTCAACCCATTCGCCTTGGTATTCAAACCCGTCGGGCAGGCGATACGTGCCCGTTCCGTGGCGTAGTCCGTTTTCGAAAGTGCCTTCATAGACGCCGCCTACATCGTCGTCGGCGACGATCACATCATCACTTTGCGCGGCGGCACTTGCAGCGATCAAAGCCATTGCTGAAGCGGCTATGGAAATGCGGAAAGCGTTCATGTTTGGTCCTGCCTGCCCGGAATTCGTCCTTTTGCTCAAAACTAAGGTACCCGTGGGGGCAGAGCAACGGGTTTTGCCGCATTTGCCTTTCACTCGTGCAATGATCTGCTAAATGGCAATAACACTGACGAGGGCAAGAGGGCACAATGGCCGACCGTTTCCGTATCACTCTGGCGCAACTCAACCCCACTGTGGGGGATATCGACGGCAACGCCGCCAAGGCCTTGGCCGCATGGGAACAGGCGCGCGATGCCGGGGCTGACCTGGTGGCTTTCCCCGAGATGTTCATTACCGGTTACAATACGCAGGACTTGGTGATGAAGCCGGTGTTTCATCAGGCTGCGATGACCAAGGTCGAAGAACTGGCAACCCAATGCGCTGATGGTCCGGCGATTGCGATCGGCGGGCCGTGGGTCGAAGGCGATAGTCTTTTCAACGCCTACCTGATCCTCAAAGGCGGCCGTGTCAGCAGCAAGGCTCTGAAACACCACCTTCCGAATGAAACCGTGTTTGACGAAGTGCGCCTGTATGATGCCGGGCCTCTGGGCGGGCCTTACTCGGTCAGCAATACGCGCATCGGCAGCCCGATCTGTGAAGACAGCTGGCACCCGGATGTGGCAGAAACGCTTGAGGAGACCGGAGCCGAGTTATTGTTGATTCCTAATGGCTCGCCCTATTTCCGTAACAAATACGACATTCGACTGAACCACATGGTGGCTCGTGTAGTCGAGACAGGCCTGCCGCTGATCTATCTGAATATGGTGGGCGGTCAGGACGATCAGGTGTTTGACGGAGCCACGTTTGGTCTGAATCCGGGCGGGGAATTGGCGTTCCGGATGCCCGTTTTTGATGAGGCCGTGACTCATGTTGATCTTGAACGTGGCGACGAGGGCTGGCGCATCGTACCCACTGAAATCGTGCCTCAGCCAGATGAGTGGGAACAGGATTATCGCGCGATGGTGCAGTCCCTGCGCGACTATATGGGTAAGACCGGGTTCAAAAAGGCGCTGCTGGGTCTTTCCGGCGGGGTCGATTCCGCCTTGGTTGCGACGATTGCCGTGGATGCCATCGGGGCTGAGAATGTGCGCTGCGTGATGCTACCTTCGGAATACACCAGCCAAGGCTCGCTGGATGATGCCGAGGCGGTCGCAAAGGCACTGGGCGTTCACTTTGACTATGTGCCGATCTCGGACAGTCGGGCTGCTGTGACCAACACTCTGGCCGGTTTGTTTGCCGGGCGGGAGGCTGACCTGACCGAAGAAAACATCCAGTCCCGCCTGCGCGGTTTGCTGCTTATGGCAATCTCGAACAAGTTCGGCGAGATGTTGCTGACCACTGGCAATAAGTCCGAGATCGCGGTGGGCTATGCCACTATCTACGGCGATATGAATGGCGGATATAACCCGATCAAGGACCTCTATAAGACGCGGGTGTTCGAGACGTGCCGCTGGCGCAATGCCAATCACCGCAACTGGATGATGGGCCCTGAAGGCGAAGTGATCCGCCCGTCCGTCATCGACAAACCCCCAAGCGCGGAACTGCGCGAAGACCAGAAAGACAGTGACAGCTTGCCGGATTACCCGGTTCTGGACGCGATTCTGGATATTCTGGTCGATCAGGATGGCTCGATTGCCGATTGCGTGGCCGCTGGTTTTGACGAAGCTGAAGCGCGCCGGGTCGAGCACCTGATCTACATCAGCGAATACAAACGCTTTCAGTCCGCCCCTGGAACCCGCCTGAGCAACCGGGCGTTTTGGCTGGATCGCAGGTACCCGATCATCAACCGCTGGCGGGATCGAAGCTGATCTCACCGGGATTCGCCGGCGCAATCCTGCTGTTTCTTGTTGAGACCCAATGCTTATCGCGGGGAAGGTACAGTTTCCCCATCGTTGACGGTGAATTTATTTTCAGAGATGTCGACCAACTGACGCCTTGAAATTGCGACATTTTCTTGCCACAATTTGGCTTAATTGATGCCCCACATGGGGCGTTGCGACACATTTCAGTTGTTTTGCTGGCAGGTGGTCAGGTGCTTAACCCCTGCATGCGTCGCGCAAGTGGTTGAATGTCTGGGTTAACGATTTGGTGTTACTATGTACGAGGAATATGACAAACCTCTCCATCCGCCGCTAAAGTATAAGTCCATGGAGTCACAGGGCTGCGTTCTGGACGAATCCAAGCTGGATTCGGCGATTGCCGATCTTTTGCAGGAAGAAGAACGCGAGGAACCTGAGCCGGCAGAAGAAGCTGAGAGAGTTCAGCGCGCTTTCCCGGAATTGCCTGAGCAGGCTCAGATCAATGAGGAGGCCCGGCCACAAGAAACGGGGTTTACAGCGGTCCTGCTTCAGAAGTGGGCTGAGTTGCGCGGCGCAGCTTAAGAAACAATTGTTTTCGAGTGTAGCGGTGCGAGTTGCTCGCACCGCTTTTGCGTGTTGGCCACAGGTGAAAGAAAACGGGAGCTTAGTCGCGCAAGCCGTGTTGCCAGATCGGCGCCCTCGGGCATTCATGGTGGTCCGAGCCATGAAATATGAGCGGTTGATGCCCGGTCCAAAACCAACCCCCGTTGAACCTGATTTGCACCTTCCGAAAACCGTCGATGTCGTTGTCATCGGTGGCGGTATTATCGGCGCTTCGACGGCTTTGGAATTGTCTGAACGCGGCGCCAGGGTTCTGCTTTGCGAAAAGGGACAGATCGCGGGAGAGCAAAGCTCTCGCAATTGGGGGTGGGTGCGTCTGGGCATGCGTGATCCTCGGGAGATTCCGCTGATGGCCGAGGCCTTGAACCTGTGGCAGGGGATGGATCAGCGGATCGGGCGCCAGACCGGATACACCCGTTCAGGCATCCTGTTTGGTGCCTCGGGTAAGCGCAGCAGTGGGCATCTGGAACGCTGGTTGCGTAACGTGGACGGGTTACAGACCGGTGCGAAACTGGTGAATGGGGCCGAACTGAACACTTTGTTGCCGGGCAACCAGACTGACTTTGACTGCGCCCTCTATATGCCGCAGGACGGTTGGGCAGAGCCGCAATGGGCGGCACCCGCGATTGCCGAGGCGGCGCGGGAACAGGGTACGGTGCTGATGACCAATTGCGCGGTGCGCAGTGTCGATGCCGAGGGAGGTCGCGTCACGGGTGTCTTCACGGAACGCGGTCGTGTGGCTTGTGATTATGTTGTTTTGGCAGGGGGAGCGTGGTCGCGTCTATTTGCCGGAAATGCAGGAATTGATCTGCCTCAGCTGAAGGTTCTGAACACGGTTCTGCGCACGTCGCCGGTTGAGGGGCCAGAGGCAGCACTTTGGGCTGATGAGTTCGCCATGCGCAAGCGCGCGGATGGTGGTTATTCAATCGCATCCGGTCATGAAAATACGGTTGATATCGTGCCTGACAGTTTTCGTTTGGCCCGACAATTCCTGACCGCCTTTGCACAGGAATGGCGATCCTTGCGCTTTCGGCTCTCCAATCGCTGGAGCATTGAAACGCAGGAGGATCGGAGTTGGCTGCCCACCGATGTGACGCCATTCGAAAAGTGCCGGGTTCTGGACCCTGAACCCTCAGCCAAGGTGCTGCGGCGCGCTTGGGCACAGGCGCGCAAAGGGTTTCCTATGTTGGATCACTCCGAGATCGTTCAAAGCTGGGCGGGCATGATTGATGTCACGCCAGACGCGGTACCTGTGATCTCTGGGGTCGAAGACATGCCGGGCATGTTCATAGCGACCGGTTTTTCAGGCCACGGCTTCGGCATCGGCCCGGCGGCGGGTCGTCTGATGGCCGACCTCGTCGCCGAAACCACACCTTGTGTCGATCCGGCCGCCTTTCGCCTGTCCCGTTTCACGGATGGCTCAAAGGTGCGGCCGGACCCAGATTACTAGGGGCTTAACCCATCAATTGATAACTGACCGGCACAAACCGGAAGCCGTCACCGCGGGTCTCCACGAACCCAGCAGCCGGGAAGGGCATGTGATAGCCGATCATCGGCACTTTGTCGGCGGCCAGCATTCCCAGCACGTTGCGCCGCGCTGCGGTGGCTGCGGCCTTGTCCATGTCAAATCGCACTTCCCATTCCGGATGCGCAAAGGACCAGACATAGTGGTTGGCCAGATCTGCCGTCAGCACCAACCGTTGGCCGTTGCTCTCCAGATGATACACAGTGTGGCCAGGTGTATGGCCATAAGCGGCCACTGCGGTGATGCCTGACGTCACTTCGCCGCCATCCTCAAGGAAGGACATCTTCTCGGCCAGCGGAGTGACTTTTGCAGCGACCAGATCCCCTACGCGATTGCCCGCGTCCTGAGCGGCCCAGAAGTCATATTCGGGTGATGCGGTCACATAACGTGCGTTCGGGAAGGTCGGCGCATCATTGGTCGTCATGCCACCGATATGGTCGGGGTGCATGTGGGTGATGACAACGACGTCGATCTGGTCCGGTGTGACACCTGCATCCGCCAGGGCGGCCTGAATACCGCCTTGGCCGAGGCCCGTGTCAAACAGGACCAGCTCGGACCCGGTATTGACCAGCGTCGGGGTAAAAAAGAACTGGGCGACGTCCGGTGAGATAAAATTGTCAGCCGATACCTTGGCAAAATCCTCGTCCGAGGCGCCGCCGCCGAAAATTCCTTGCGCTCCGTCGCGGGGCAGGCTGCCGTCCAGCAACGTCGTGACAGTGAAATCGCCCAGCGTGAAAGATTTGGCGATGGCCGAATTGACTTTGGTCTCAGTTCCTGCGGCCAAAAGCGGGGTCGCGGCTGCAGCAAATGGCAAAGCCGCCGCGGAACCCAGTGCCGTGCGGCGTGTTAGTTTGATGGTCATTGTGGTTCTCCCTGTCAGAACACCTTTAGGTGAGTTAGGTCGGTGCGAGTCTCTTGCCAGTTTATACACCAGAGATATGGGCTGCGCGGATGAACAATGCGTGTTAATTTTTGTTTATGCCGCGATCTGAGAACAAGACTGTCCCAACGGGCCAGCGTGTTGAGAGTTTTCTTTCCGAGGTGCAGCCATCCGGAAAGGCCGGAGATGCCAGGGCTCTGGATGGACTTTTCCGCAAGGTGACCGGGTTCGAACCGATCATGTGGGGCCCGTCTATCGTGGGCTATGGCCGGTATCACTATCGCTACAAATCCGGGCGCGAGGGCGATTTCCTAGCCACCGGGTTTTCTCCGCGCAAGGCTGCATTGTCGATTTACATCATGCCCGGCTATGCGGATTTTGGCGATATCCTTTCCCGTCTGGGTAAGCACAAGCTGGGCAAATCCTGTCTTTACGTGAACAAGCTGGCAGATATCAATCTGGATGTTCTGTCCGAACTGATCTGCGCCGGGCTGGAGGACTTGAACCGACACTGGCCGGTCGAGCCGACCTGAACGCCTCTGCTGGACAAAACGTCCATCCTGTGACATGAGCCGCGCCAACAGGAGAACTCCATGACCACCACCCGTTTTGCCCCGTCGCCCACCGGTTACATCCATGTGGGCAACCTGAGAACTGCCCTGATGAACTATCTGATCGCCCGCAAGGCCGGCGGCACGTTCATCCTGCGCATCGACGACACCGATCCCGAGCGGTCGAAAGAAGAATATGTCGACGCGATCAAGCAGGATCTAGAGTGGCTGGGCCTGCATTGGGACCGGGTTGAGCGTCAGTCCGACCGTTTGGACCGCTATGCGGAAGCTGCTGACAAACTGCGCGAGATGGGCCGGTTCTACGAGGCATTCGAGACGCCGACCGAGCTGGACCTGAAGCGCAAGAAACAGCTGAACATGGGCAAACCGCCGGTCTATGACCGTGCCGCGCTGAACCTGTCGGAAGCAGAGAAAGAGGCGCTGCGCGCCGAACGCGGCAATGGCGTCTGGCGGTTCAAGCTGGATCATGAGCGGATCGAGTGGAACGACGGCATTCTGGGCGATATCTCGATTGATGCGGCCTCGGTTTCCGATCCGGTTCTGATCCGAGGCGATGGACAGGTTCTTTATACGATTGCGTCGGTGGTGGATGACACCGAGATGGGCGTCACCGATGTGGTGCGCGGCTCGGACCATGTGACCAATACCGCGACGCAGATTCAGATCATCGAGGCGCTGGGCGGCACCTGCCCGCGTTTCGCGCACCATTCGCTGCTGACCGGCCCGCAGGGTGAGGCGCTGTCGAAACGCCTGGGCACGCTGGCGCTGCGTGACTTGCGCGAACAGGGCGTGCAGCCGATGGCGCTGCTGAGCCTGATGGCACGTCTGGGGTCGTCTGATCCAGTCGAGCTGCGCTCGGAGATGGCCGAGTTGATCGAAGGCTTTGATGTGAACCGATTTGGCGCCGCGCCGACCAAGTTCGACGTGCAGGACCTGTTCCCGCTGACCGCAAAGCACCTGCAGTCGCTGCCGCTGGCCGATGTGGCGGATGCAGTCGCCGATGCTGGTGTTCCGGCGGAATTGGCGGAACCGTTCTGGGCAATGGCGCGCGAGAACATCTCAACTCTGGCCGACCTCAAAGGTTGGTGGGAGCTGTGCCGCGATGGGGCCGAGCCACTGATCGCTGATGAGGATCGTGAGTTCATCACCGAAGCGATGGCTCTGTTGCCCGAAGGCTCGTTTGACGGCGAGACCTGGGGCACTTGGACCAAGGCTGTAAAAGAGGCCACAGGCCGTAAAGGCAAAGGTTTGTTCATGCCGCTGCGCAAGGCGCTGACGGGCATGGAGCGCGGTCCGGAAATGGCAACGTTACTGCCGTTGCTGCAGGTGATCCGCGCGCGCGGCTGATCGTGATAACACTGAATTCCAAAGAGGCGGGGTCCTACAGCCCCGCCTTTTTTATGCTGTCTGCCCGATCCGCGCCGAGAGGTGGCTCAGGCGGTCATCCACTATAACAGTCTCGGACGGTTTCAACTGCTGGTGGCGTGGGTATCGGGGCTCGGCTCGGTCATTCAAGATCGGGGCATCCCACCCGTCGGTTGTTTCAAAAAACCGATCTACACCGTCTTCTCCGAAAGCGCGCAGATATCCCTGTACAACCACGTCGATATAGCTGAGCAACAACGGGTGGCGATTGCTGGGTTCGGTGTGACGGCCATGTGGCACCGCATAGACGGCGATTTCGACATCATGGGTTAGGGGATGTGTAGTCGCTTGTGTTGCCGGAACCCGGTCATAGGCCCATTCCCGTTCATCCAGCGCTTCCCAGTCGTTTTTCGGGACATGAGCGATCATTCCTTCGATCTCGCAAGCCGGATCCGGCACCGCGGTTAGAAATGCCACCGGGCGCAGATCGGTGTGCCGCCACGCGCGCCGCCAGCCTTTCAGCCGGGCCGGATGAGGGTCGGGGAAATCGTGGGTCGAGAGGTTCACAAGGCTGCCATAGCCAAAGAAATAGGGGTCTGCCACGGGCTCTAAGTCCTTTGAAAGCGATTGATGTATGTCAAACCGCTTTTTTCCCGAACATGCAATAAGGTCTCACGTTGAAGTCAGGGAGGCCATCATGCGGATTACCAAACGGACAAACATCGCAGTGCGTCTTTTGATGTATTGCGCCGCTCATATGGATCGGTTGGTGACAAAGGCCGAGATCGCAGACGTGTGCAATATCTCGGAAAATCATTTGGCACAGGTGATCAACCAACTGAGCCAACTGAACTATCTGAGTACTCAACGCGGCCGGAACGGCGGTATGTCGCTGGCGCGCCCGGCGGATCAGATCCGCATTGGGTCCGTCTTTCGTCATGTCGAAGGCAACCTGCCAATTGCGGAGTGTTTTGCCGATGCCGACAACACCTGCCCCTTGACAGATGCCTGTCGGTTGCGTGTGGCCCTGCGGGACGCGGCCGAGGTGTTCTACGCTTCGCTGGACGAAATCACGCTGGACGCACTGGTCTGCGACAACGACCGGTTGTTGCAGATATTGCAACCTGTGGCCTGCGTCCGCTAATCGGCAGCGCGCAAGATACGGGCCGGTCGCACCGCGAGCGGGCGCAAAGCAAAGATAAGGCCCGCGCCCAAAGTTACGAGGACTCCGGCCAGAACGATACCCAAGGCTGAGGTCCAGATGACCGTGAAGCCGGTGTCGAAGATGTAGGTGGCGACGGCCCAACCTCCCAATATGCCTGTCAGCAGCGCTACGCCGCCTGCCGCCGCGCCGAGCAGAATCGAACGCAGCGCAAAGCTGAGAAGGATGCGCCGACGGTCCGCGCCAAGAGTCTTGAGGATCGCGGATTCATACTGGCGCGCAATTTCTCCCGCAGCGGCGGCTCCAATCAAAACCAGAAAGCCGGTCAGTAAGGAAACACCTGCGCCGTAAGAGGTCGCCGCAGCCAGCCCGGCCAGCAGGCCCGAGACACGATCAATCGCATCGCGCACCCGGATGGCTGTGATGTTCGGGAACTGTCCGGCCAGATCGCGCAGAATGGCGGCCTCGGCCTGTTCCTCGGCATAGACGGTGGCGATGAAACTGTGTGGAGCACCGGCCAAAGCAGAGGGGTTCATCGACATGATGAAGCCCATACCTGCAGTCGAAAAGTCGACTTCGCGAAGAGATGTTATTTCGGCACGGATGTCGCGTCCTAGAATGTTCACTGTCAATTCGTCGCCAAGGGCGAGGCCCATTTCTTCGGCTTCTTCGGCGGCGAAGCTGACTTGCGGGGTGCCAGTGTAGTCCTCGGGCCACCATTCTCCGGCTGTGATACGGGCATTTTGGGGTTGCGTGGTGGAATAGGTGACGCCTCGGTCGCCATCCAAAACCCAGTGATCACCGGCCACCTCTCGGGCGGGCTGGCCGTTGATCTGGGTGATAATACCGCGCAGCATTGGAGCGCTTTCGATGCGGCTGACGGCGGGGTCGGATTCCAACCGATGACTAAAGCCGGGCATTTGGTCTTTCTGGATGTCGACAAAGAAATACGACGGAGCCACGTCAGGCAGATTGCCTGATATCGCGTTGCGCAATGTACCGTCGATTTGACCGACGGCGGCCAGTACGGACAACCCGAGCCCGAGTGACAGGACAACCGAAGCGGCCCCTTCACGTGGATCCGAGATGGCCGACAAAGCCCATCGCAGGGCAGGATGACCGCGCGCCGATTTGGCGCTGACACGGGCCAGTTTACGGATCGCAAAGGCGGAGAGAGTCAGAAGCAACAGCGCGCCGATGAGCCCACCGCTGGTCCAGAGCGTCAGTCGGATCGAGCCGCTGAACACGGAAGCCGCCGTGATCAGAAGCGCCAAACCGATGCCGGTCGCGACCACAAACACTGTACGTGGGATAGCACTGGCCGACGATAGGGCATCACGAAACAAGGTTGCCGCACGTACCTCCTCTGTGCGGGCAAGGGGCCAGAGAGTAAACAGGAACGCGGTCAGAACCCCGTATAGCGCCGCCTCGGCCAGAGGACGTGAATAGAGCGAGAAGACTGCCGGGACAGGCAGGCGCGCCTCGATCAGTGGGGCCAGAAGCAGAGGTAGAAGACCCCCCAAAGCAATGCCAATTGCAATGCCGATACCAGACAGAACCCCGATCTGGGTCATGTAGGTCTGAAAGATCGTCGCCCGGTCCGCCCCCAATGTGCGCAGCGTGGCGATGGTTTCGGTCTTCTTTGCCAAAAAAGCGCGGACAGCGGCTGACACGCCAATGCCGCCCACAGCAAGACCGGACAGACCGACCAGAACCAGAAAGGCGCTGAGGCGGGTAACAAATTCCGCGATCCCTGGCGCGCCATTACGGGCATCGGTCCAGCGCATCCCGGTACCATCGAAGCTTTGCTGCGCAGTCTCAAACAGGGTGGCAAGATCGGTGTCTGGCGGCAGATTCAGTCTGTACTTGGTGGAAAACAATGTCCCCGGCGCCAACAGGCCCGAGTCCCGCAGATCTTCGGTGCGGACCAGAGTGCGCGGCCCCAGCGCGAATCCGTCTGCGGCGCCGTCGGGTTCGTGTATGAGGGCAGCTGTAAGGACAAATTCTTGCGCGCCAAGGGCGAAACGGTCTCCTACGGTCAGGCCCAGACGATCGATAAGCACTGGGTCCATAACAGCGCCCGGCAGGCCTTGGGTCCCATCCAGAGCAGTGGGCAGAGGTTGGTCAGGGTCCAGCAAGGGCGTGCCCAGCAACGGATAGGCCGCGTCCACAGCCTTCACTTGTGTCAGGGTACGCTGAGTTTCGTCCCCCTGCCGAACAACGGCCATCGAGCGGAAATCGACCACTTCGGACATATCCGTTGCGACCTGTTGCATCCACTCCCGCTCGTCACCACTGGCAAAACGGTAGGTGAAATCCAACTGGGCGTCGCCGCCCAGCAAGGCCGCGCCTTCCTGTGTCAGCCCGGTCTGAATGGCCTGACGTACCGACCCAACAGCGGCAATTGCTGCAACACCCAGCGCAAGACAGGCGATAAAGACGCGAAATCCACGGACTCCACCGCGCAGTTCCCGGCGCGCCAGACGGCTGGCCAGCCTCAGGCTCATTCCGCTGCCTCTTTCTGAGCATCCTCTGTAATTGTCCCATCGCGAAGTCGCACCACTCGATCACATCTCCGCGCCAGACTATGACTGTGAGTTACCAGAACCAGCGTCGCACCGTGCCGGTCGCGCAAGCCGAACAGTAGGTCGACGATGGCTGCGCCCGTTGCCTCGTCAAGATTCCCCGTGGGTTCGTCCGCCAGCAGGATCTGAGGTCGTGGGGCCGAGGCCCGCGCCAGTGCGACGCGCTGCTGCTCACCTCCTGACAATTGCGCCGGAAAGTGATCTCGGCGATGCGACAGACCGACCGCGTCCAGTTCTGCCGTGGCTCGGTCAAATGCATCACGGTGCCCGGCCAGTTCAAGCGGGGTGGCAACATTTTCCAGCGCAGTCATTGTCGGGATCAGGTGGAAATTCTGAAACACCACACCCATCGTATCGCGCCGGAACCGGGCCAGTGCATCTTCGTCCATGTCCGTCAGGTTTTGGCCCAAAGCGGTGATCTCGCCCGCCGTTGCCTGCTCCAACCCACCCATCAACATTAGCAAAGAGGATTTACCCGATCCGGACGGTCCCACCAACCCCAGGGTTTCGCCTTGGGCCACTGTCAGGGTGATGTCGTGCAGGATATTTACCCGCCCGGCATTGCCATCCAGCGACAAAGCGGCATTTTGGAGCGAAAGAACAGGTGTCGTCATAGGTCTTTCCAAACGGGAATAGTCAATTGGGATATGGAGCGGTTCTGAGGTTGCGCAAGGCTTTGATGTCGGTGCTGTTTATCTGCTGCGGCTTTGTGGCCACAGCCGAACAGGTGGTGATCGCCGCTTTAGGAGACTCGCTCACGCAAGGCTATGGGTTGCCCGAACAAGATGGCTTTGTACCTCAGCTGGGTCGGTGGCTGCAGGAGCGAGGTGCAGATGTGCGTCTGATCAATGCGGGTGTATCGGGTGACACCACGGCAGGCGGCGCGGCGCGGGTGGACTGGACGCTGACGCCGGAAGTCGACGGGATGATCGTGGCGCTGGGTGGCAACGACCTGCTGCGAGGGATCGACCCAGCCGTGTCGCGCGCCAATCTTGAGGCGATCCTTGAAGCGGCAGGGGCATCGGATGTCGATGTCCTGTTGGTCGGGATGCAGGCACCGGGCAATTACGGGGCGGGCTACAAAGAGGCATTTGACGCCGTTTACCCTGAATTAGCCCAACAGTTTAAAACAGGTTACGCCCCCAGTTTCTTTGCCGGGCTGACCGCCGAAGGCGACCCGGATGCCGCGCGCAAATACATGCAGCCGGACGGCATCCATCCTAATGCCGACGGAGTGGCGTTAATTGTTAAAAATCTGGGGCCCTATGTTCTTGAGCTTGTGACCGCGACCCAGCAGTAATCAGACGACGGAGACCACCGTGCCGATGGGCACACGCTCATACAGGTCGATGACATGCTCGTTCAACATCCGGATGCACCCATTCGAAACCGCGCGCCCGATGGTTTGCGGCTGGGTTGTTCCGTGAATACGGAAATAGGTATCCACGCCGTTCTGGAATAGATACAACGCCCGCGCACCTAACGGATTATCACCCCCGCCAGGCTGGACGTAATCGTTGTCTTTGAAACGGGCATAGGTGATTGGCTCACGCTCGATCATCTCGTCGGTCGGGCGCCACGTCGGCCACTCTTTCTTGACGTCGATCGTGGCGGTGCCAGTAAACTCTAACCCGGCCTTACCAACCCCGCAGCCATAGCGGATCGCCTTGCGGGGCTCGGTGACGTAATAGAGATAGAAGGAACGGGGAACCACTAGCAACTGGCCCGGTTGGAACTCTTTCTTGATCCGCACGAATTGCGGCGTCGGATCGTATTCGACAGCCTTTTTCTTTGCCATCGCAACGCCGGGCACAAGGCTGGCGGCGGCAGTTGCAGTCAGGAAAGTACGGCGCGTGAACATTTCAGCTCTCTTTACCAAAACAGTATGAATTTAATCCCAATGTCGGAATGATAGCCGATTTGGTCAATCGTCGGGCAAAAATAACGAAAGTTTGATGTTATCGCCGAGCCACAGTTGTGAATCGGACTTGGGCGCGTTTGCAGAGCGCCGGAAAGTAAAGGGCCAAGGAATACTTGGCCCTTTCAGAAGCTTAGGCCAGCTCGATATTGTCGGCGCTTTCGCGGCCGTCACGACCCGAGCGCAGCTCGTATGTGACTTTCTGGTTGTCGGCCAGACCGGTCAGGCCCGAGCGTTCCACAGCCGAGATGTGTACAAAGATGTCTTTGCCGCCATCTTCGGGCGCGATAAAGCCGTAGCCTTTGGTGGTGTTGAACCATTTTACGGTGCCTGCGGGCATATCCGTTGTCTCCTGTTTGGTGCTGCCCACGGAGATGCGGCAGCCTGGCGTCGTCGGTCTGGATCGAGTGACTGAGCGCCGTGGAAGGAGACAGTAGGTCGAAATAGAAAAACGTAAGCCCTCTGGATATGGCATTGAGGTCGGGGTGTGGCAAGGGCGGAGTTTGTGGTTTTTATAAGGGTTCCAGGGGCAATTGTCCGAATTGCACGAGAAACTGCCGACGGCGGCACGACGGCTCTATCCAAGGAACAAGGCCCACACGTGCTGTTTGTGACCGATGTCTCGCGCTCACTCTTGCGCAGAATCTTGACATTGACCGGGCGTTCGAAATACCCCACGGGCAAATCGAAACGTGATGACGGGCGTTCCTGATACCCCGTCTAGATCAAACATCAATTCCGGAAGCAGATTTTGTCATTCCTTAATAACTCCTCACTCATGTCTGTGATTGCATTCATTCTTCTTGTGCTCATCGCCGTTGCAATGGTGTTTGTTGCAATCAGGCTCAGAAAAATAGAACGCCGTCTCAAGGGAGAGTCCAGTAAGAACCGCGTCGCGCGTCGCGTTGCAGCGCGGAAGGCCAAGAAGGACGGCATGGAGATTACCGACCTCGATCTGCGGCATACCGAGAACTGCAAGCTGCTGCCCAACCGCGAGATGTTACTGAACATGATGCCGAAGGATGCGGTCGTTGCCGAGGTCGGTTCCGCATTTGGCGATTTCTCGAACGAAATCCTGCAACGGTGCGCCCCCAAACAGTTGCATCTGGTCGATTCATGGGCGTCGGAAAGATACCAGATCGGGTTGAAGACAATTAAGAAGAACCTCGCGGACGAAATCTCGGCTGACCGGCTTCATATTCATCAGGGACTGTCCACCGAGGTTCTGCCGACCTTCGAGGGTGGATTTTTCGACTGGGTCTATATCGACACCAACCACTCATATGAGACCACGCTGGAAGAACTGCTGATCTGTGACAGTAAGGTCTCGGAAACTGGTAGGATCGCGGGGCATGACTTTTGCACTGGCAACGTTATCGATGCGGTCCCTTATGGGGTGGTCGAAGCCGTCACCAAATTCTGCAAGGACAGAAACTGGCAGTTCGAGTACCTGACAGTCGAAAGCCACGGCCATTTTTCGTTCTGCCTGCGACGTCTGGGTTGATGGTGTAAAGCAGGTAGAGGGCCTGCGTACCAAGGTCTGCGGAGCGTCCAACCGATTTGCCGTATTCGTCAATCCCTTGCGATCTTCGCGCGGGTCAGGTCGATCCGGAGTGGAAGAGCGTTGTGGTGGAGGGAACGTTCGAAGAGCAGTCGGATCGGTGATTTCACCCATCATTTTTGGTGTTGGAGCTTGGGGCTGGTTTGGCGCACGGGACCAGATTGTGCGGGCGTTTCGGAAAAAGTGTCGAGCAAGAGATCGGGTGAAATCCCATCCTACATTTGCTGACCGCTGTAGAAGGAGACAGTAGGTCGAAATAGAAAAAAGTTAGCCCTTTGGATATGGCATTGGGGTGGGTGTCTGGCAAGGGTGATCGGATTTTTGCGTCCGACATTCTATTGCTTTTGGAGGTTCAGAATAACAACCTGTTTGAGTTTCAGAGTATTTTTGAAAAAGGTGAAAGAGTGACAAATAAATTAGGCCTCTGGTACAGCCGGGTGATGTCCGACTCGGCATTGATAAAACCCTTCACTTCAGAGCAAGCGTTGAACGACTTACAGGCCGCCGGTGCGGTGGACGAAAAAAACATGGCAGGTATTGTTCAATCACGCGAAGCTTTTCCCGATGTGATTTTTGGAACGTATCCAAACAAGAAACTCAAAGCACAGCCCGACATTTTCTTCGGGTCATGTGGCCTTGTCGTATCTCGCGCAGTCGCTGACGTTCTCCACGAGGCGGAACTTGGGAAGACAAGGCTATACCCCTTGAGTGTTTGCCAACACGACCGTGTGACACTGGTCGGAGGGGAGTATTATTTGCTGGCTCTAGGAGAGCAAAAAGCCGCGTTCGTTCCAGAACGGTCAAACCGGGTCGTACCCTTTGGGAATGTACCTGACACTTGGATCAAACGAGGTCGCAAGCCTGAAGATTTTGATTTTGTTGTCCGAGATATCGCATTGGAAGGCGTGGATTTGTGGGTCGACCCTCGCTTGCGCAGAAGCCTGTTCCTCAGTGACCGTTTGGTGAAATCGCTAAGGGCTGCAAAGGTCACGCGGCGTTTTGGGCTGAGTAAATGCGAGGTTGTTCCTACTTAAGCCGTTTTGGTAAGCGGGTTAAGAACGCGGGTCGCAAAAAGGACGAAAGCGTCCGCGTGGCAGACACTTTCTTGCGTGTTTCGGGGTTTGGACGGCTAAGATTACCGCGCAAACTTCTTATGCTTCAACCGCTTGGGCTCCAGCGCATCTGGTCCGAGGCGGCGCTTTTTGTCCTCTTCGTAATCCTCGAAGTTGCCCTCGAACCATTCCACATGGGCATCGCCCTCGAAGGCCAAAATATGCGTGCAAATCCGGTCAAGGAAGAATCGGTCGTGCGAGATGACCACGGCGCAGCCGGCGAAATCGACCAGCGCGTCTTCCAGTGCGCGCAGGGTTTCGACGTCCAGATCGTTGGTCGGTTCGTCGAGCAGCAGGACGTTGCCGCCCTCTTTCAGGAGGCGGGCCATGTGGACGCGGTTGCGCTCACCGCCGGATAGCAGCGAGACTTTTTTCTGCTGGTCGCCGCCCTTGAAGTTGAAGGACGAGCAATAGGCGCGGGAATTGACCTGCGCGTCGCCCAGCTGGATGATCTCGGCGCCGCCGGTGATCGCCTCCCACACGGTGTCGTTGTCTTTCAGGTCATCGCGGGACTGGTCGACATAAGACAGCTCGACCGTGTCGCCCAGCGTGATGGTGCCGCTGTCGGGCTGTTCCTGACCGGTGAGCATCTTGAAGAGCGTCGATTTACCCGCACCGTTGGGGCCGATGACGCCGACGATGCCGCCGGGGGGCAGGGCAAAGTCGAGCCCTTCGATCAGTTGCTTGTCGCCCATGTGTTTCGACAGACCCTCGACCTCGATCACCTTGCCACCAAGGCGCTGGCCGTTGGGAATGACGATCTGGGCGCGGGTGAGCTTTTCGCGTTCGGACTGTTCGGCCAGCTCGTTATAGGCGTTGATCCGGGCCTTGGATTTGGCCTGACGTGCCTTTTGGCCCTGACGCATCCATTCCAACTCGCGCTGCAGGGTCTTCTGCTTGGATTTGTCCTCACGCGCTTCCTGTTCCAGCCGCTTGGCTTTTTGTTCCAGCCATGCGGAATAGTTGCCTTCGTAAGGAATGCCACGGCCGCGGTCGAGCTCCAGAATCCAGCCGGTGATGTCATCCAGGAAATAACGGTCGTGGGTGACGATCAGGATGGTGCCTTTGTAGTCGATCAGGTGCTGTTGCAGCCAGGCGATGGTCTCGGCGTCCAGGTGGTTGGTCGGTTCGTCCAGCAGCAGCATGTCGGGCGCTTCTAGCAACAGCTTACACAGCGCCACGCGGCGTTTCTCACCGCCCGAGAGGTTAGCGATGTTGGCGTCGTCCGGCGGGCAGCGCAGCGCCTCCATTGAGACATCGATCTGGCTGTCGAGATCCCAGAGGTTCTCGGCGTCAATTGCGTCCTGCAGGGTGGTCATTTCCTCCATCAGCTCGTCCGAGTAATTCTCGGCGATCTCCATGGCGATTTCGTTGAACCGGTCGACCTTGGCCTTTTTTGCGGCCACGCCCAGCATGACGTTTTCCCGGACGGTCAGCGATTCATCCAGCTGCGGTTCCTGAGGCAGGTAACCGACCTTGGCGCCCTCGGCGGCCCAGGCCTCGCCCGTGAAGTCGGTGTCGAGCCCGGCCATGATCTTCATCAGCGTCGACTTACCCGCGCCGTTGACGCCGACAACACCGATTTTCACGCCCGGCAGAAAGCTCAGGTGGATGTTTTCAAAGCACTTCTTGCCACCGGGATAGGTCTTGGAGACACCCTGCATGTGGTAGACATATTGATAGGCGGCCATGTCGCGTCCTCTGGGTCGGGGAAATTGAGTTGGGCGGTGTGATAGCGGATGCGGTTGGTGGGGGCAATCGTGGATGATTGTGACCCACTATCTGATTTGCAGTGCGCTAGAGTCAAAGACCTCCAGATACTCTTCGCAGAATTCCGGGAGAAGGTTCTCTGGTATCAATAGTGTACTCGGACCAAATACCTCTTGATGACCGCGAGCAGCCCTCAAGACACGAGTCCATGACGCAAGATCACTTTGATCGAAGCGAAAAACTTGTTGCAGATCTTGTGGTGTTAACTTGTTCTCTCTCATCAGCTCGTAAGTGTGAGAAGCGCAAACTTTTGTAATCGCCATAGTTACCAGAATCTCATCGGAAATGTGTTGAGGTCTGTTAGGTGGAATCAAGGCGAGAACTGACAAAATCCTTTGAATGGTCCTTAGAGTCATCGGCAGGGGGCCAGAGTACAATCCTAAAAGGGCGCGCGTGGTTTTGTGTATCGGGATGGGTATCTGCATTTGGGCAGATGCAAAATTGAAATAATGTAAATAGTCTTGCGTGTACTAGATCATTCTAGGCAGTTTTAACTTCAAGGAATAGAACTTTTGAAGATATGCTTCAGCTTCTGTCCCACTTCCGTACCTTGCTTTGACACTGTTTTGTAGTTGTTCCAGATTGACACCAAGAACGAAGTGTACTCCATCTACGTTGAAGAAGTGTTTGATGGTTTCCAGCAGCAACAGCGCGTAGTCAGGACGGCAGCGATCTAACTCGTCTACCACGATCACGAGCTTCTTCGTGGGTCTTTCGTTGCCGTTTTCCTCTTTGGGTTCAGTCAACTCCGTCAAAGCAAGGCGAAATGCGTCCATTGCCGCAATTTTCGCCTGATGTGCGTCCCAGAATTGTTCCGCTTGTTTGTCTCCCGTTTCCTTACTGAGGAAAGCTTTGGCTTTATCACTCACGGCCTGCGCGATTTCATCACCCAGGTCGCTGAGTATTTCAGTGGCGCCGAAAGTGACAGCAGATAGTCCAATGCGCCCGGCAGCTTTGCTCACAGCCCAAGCAGTTTTCTTGAGGTGTTGTGTCAGCTTCTGGTTCTGTTCATGTTGTTTGCCCTCCGGTTTCCGGAACCGGTCAGCAATTGCTCCGGTCAAGGCAACAAGAGGATCATCCAAAAAATCATGCTTGAACGCATCGAAATAGACCGTTTGAGTAGTGGTCCCATCGCGCTTCAGATGCTCGCCCACCCAGCATTTCAGGAAAAACGATTTGCCGGACCCCCACGCTCCGTCCAGAGCGATCACAAGTGGGTCATCGATGCGTTTGACCAGTTCCGAAAGTTTGTCACCAGTCGGTTTTCGAGAGAGTTTGTCGTAGGCGGCAAAGCCATCTTCATAAAGCTCAATCTTGGGGTCAGGGATGGTCAGGCGCATGTCTAGCTCCAATTCACAAATCTATCAGCGCTACTATTAGCGGCTGCCGCGGGAACGGCCAGACTGCTAGATGAGGGTAGGTGTGATAATCTCGGAGCCCTTGATGTCCTTGAAAAATCTCATTGCCGGCTGGGCGCAGCCAGGACGTGTCGAATGGATCGGGCTGCGGCCCGAGCGACGGTCGGAGATGACTGTTGTGGACGAGGTCATGGTCTCTGCCGATGGATTGGACGGTGACCGCAGCCGCGCAGGCAAACGGGCGGTGACTGTGATCCAGCAAGAGCATCTGGCGGCGATTGGATCCTATCTCGGGCAGGGGTCGGTTGCCCCCGAAATCCTGCGGCGCAATTTGGTGGTGTCAGGGATCAATCTGGCGGCGCTCAAGGGGCGCGAGGTGCAGGTGGGCGAGGCCATTCTGCGTTATACCGTTATCTGTGCGCCGTGCAGCCGGATGGAAGAGGTGTTGGGAAAGGGCGGTTACTCTGCCGTACGCGGGCATGGCGGCTGGTGCGCCGAAGTGGTGCGGCCTGGGCGTGTCCGACTGGATGACCCCGTACAACCTGTTGAATTGTAAACCGTCTGAGTTCTGAACTTCATCAAGGGATGGAGCGATACGGTATTCCAAAGGTGCCACCCTGGCGGATCCAGATAGGTCGAAAACGTGCCGGTTAGAGGACACAACTGAGAGTTCCAGACGACGTTTACCCCAATCATCAGGGGTTAATTCGGATTCCACTGCCTAGAGACAAACGAAGTAGTGATTTTGAGTCTCCGTGTTATACTCAAACCAGTTTGCTTGGGATCTTGGGGGTTTTTTAAAGTTTTTGTTCAAGGAGTTACGAGTGAAGCGTATCCTAAAGTCGTCGTTGATTGGGGTTCCAGTTCTGTTAATGCTGGCAACAATCCTGTCGAGACAGGGTTTACCCCTTTTGGACTTGTCACCAAGAACTTGGCTGTACATTTCGATATCAACCGTTTGCCTCGTCTTTTTCTGGAATTTGGTGGAGCGGGAGTACGCGCCGGATAGAAGGGCAGTCTCGATCGAAAACGCACGTCCAAGATGGTTGATCCTGTGCCTCGGAGTGATTGCGTTTGGCTTTCCTTTGGTGGTGATGATCGGAACAGTTGCTCAACCGTGGTGGGAGCCCGGTGATCTTTTGCGAGACCCGCTCAATGTAGCATTCCAGAGGATGGACAGGACAGGAAGTATCGCTGGTTGCTGTGGCTCGGAAGCGGGCGCAGTTTCGTTATTGGGCAATTTGGTTACCATGGCAGCTGCTGCAATTTTTGGATTTGCGGCAATTCAACGGGCATTGAACGTTAGGAAACTGGATGGTGGTGTACTTCTTTGTTTGCTCGGCTTCTGTTTCGCAACTGTTGTCACACTGGATGACCTGTACAGATTACATGAAGAGCATCAAAGAAAATTTGTCGTTTTCTATGCGACATTTCTGGGGGCGATCGTGTGTCTTAGCTTTTATTGGCAGAGTTGGTTCGAAAACAGTTTCTTGGCCGCCACGGCCCTATTCTTCGTCGGCTCCATTGCGATTGATACTGTTCTAGAGCATCATTTTGGCGCGTATCGCGTGGTTATCGAAGATGGGATGAAACTGTTCGGGTTCTGTTGCCTGTTGGTCTATGCATTAGTTTCGGGCTTGCGGTTTTCCAAAGATGATCCACACGGAACGGGTTGAAACTGGCAGCACGTTTACTTTGAGTGGGGCGGCAGGTCGACTGGAGCAGTTAATTCTCTTGGTCTGGCCGCCGATCCTATGTGATTGACAAGCGTCAATTTCTTTGAACATCAGCAGGGGATGTTGCGCAGCACGATCCCATACGCACGACCTGGGCAGGTCATTGGTTTGTTCGGCGGGTCTTTCGACCCACCGCATCGGGGCCACGTACACGTAACGCTTGAGGCGATGAAGGCCTTTGGGCTGGACCGGGTTTGGTGGCTGGTGTCACCGGGAAATCCGCTCAAGGTGCAGGGTCCTGCGCCGCTTGCGAGGCGTATGCGTGCAGCCCATGAGGTCATGAAGCATCCTCGGGTGGAAATCACGGATATTGAAGCCCTAACGCGAACGCGCGCAACAGCCGATACGTTGGCAGCCCTGAAGCGGTTGTACCCTCAGGTGAGGTTTGTGTGGCTGATGGGGGCCGACAATCTGGCGCAATTCCATAAATGGAAAGACTGGCGGCTGATCATGGACAGCGTGTCGGTGGGTGTGATGGCACGGCCGGGAGATCGAATCTCTGCTCGGATGTCGCCTGCTGCAAGGCTTTACGCTAAATACCGCATCGACGGCCAGGCGCGGCATTTACTGGGGCGGGCGCAAGCTCCGGCGTGGTGTTTTGTCAATGTGCCGATGGTGGATGTCAGCTCGACCGAGATAAGAACGCGCGGGGGATGGGGCGGCGAGGTGTTGCCTGAATAGCCCCCATGGGCGCATAATCCCATTCAATGGTTGTTTGCCTGAGATCTCTGGGATTTTAATTGGCCCATGGTTGATCGTATTTCGCGTCGTTTATTTCTGGCAGGTCTTGGGGCATCGGTTGTGTCGGGTGCGGCCTTGGCCGAAGCCCCCGTGCAATCGTTGCGCCCGCAGTTGCGCGGGGATCTTCCCAGCGGGGCTGAACGCCTGATCCAAGCGGCTGGGCTGCGCGGCGAAGTTGTCTTTGCTGTGGCTGATGTGGAAACCGGTACTCAGCTTGAGGCATTTGGAGGTAATCAGGGATTGCCGCCTGCCAGTGTCGCAAAGGCGCTGACCGCGCTCTATGCGCTGGACGTATTAGGCGCGGATTACCGGTTCGAGACAGCGTTGATAGCGGACGGTCCAATTGAGAACGGAATTCTGGAAGGAGACTTGATCCTTGTGGGCGGCGGGAACCCCCTGCTGGACACCGATGATCTTGCGACGATGGCGGCCAATCTGCGCGAGGCGGGCATCACCGAAGTGCGCGGTGCTTTCAAAGTATATGATGGAGCGTTGCCTTACGTGTTCAGCATTGATCCGGGTCAGCCGGATCATCTGGGGTATAGCCCAGCCATCAGTGGCATCGCGTTGAATTTCAATCGCGTGCATTTCGAATGGAAACGCGCAGGTGCCAACTACAAGGTGACTATGGACGCCCGGACTGCCCGTTACACGCCGTCAGTGGATATGGCGTCGATGCGGGTCGAAAAGCGTAGTTTACCGATCTACACCTATCAGCCTAGCGCGCGGCAGGATCGCTGGTCCGTGGCCAGAGGTGCGCTTGGTAATGGCGGCGCGCGGTGGTTGCCTGTTCGCAAGCCTGCGCTTTATGCGGGTGATGTGTTTCGGACTTTGGCGCGTGCCAACGGTATTGTGTTGGGCCGCGTACAGATCACGCGGGAAACGCCGGAGGGGACTGTTCTGGTAGTGCACCAGAGTGACCCACTAGAGAGTATCCTGCGTGGCATGCTAAAATACTCGACCAATGTGACAGCCGAGATGGTCGGGATGGCGGCCTCGAAAGCGCGTGGTGCAGATATTCGTAGCTTGGCCGATTCAGCCATGGAAATGAACCGTTGGGCGGCTGAGACCTATGGCGTGACCGGCGTTGCTATGGTGGACCATTCGGGTTTGGGGGATGCTTCACGCATGGCGCCTGAGGCTCTGGTGGCGGCCCTTGTGGCAGCGCGGAAGGATGGGGCTTTGCGCCCGTTGCTGAAAAAGTTCACGCTGGCTGATAGTCAGGGCCGTCCTGTCAAGGACCACCCGATAAAGGTGGATGCCAAGACCGGGACGCTGAATTTCGTGTCGGGACTGGGCGGGTTCATCACTGCGCCGGATGGCTCGGAACTGGCCTTTGCCATCTTTACCGCTGACGTTAAGCGTCGCGCAACCATCCCTCGAGCGCTGCGCGAGCGTCCCGATGGTGCGCGCAGTTGGAACAGCAGGTCACGTAAACTCCAGCGGGCGTTGATCGAACGCTGGGGAGCTTTGGCCGGCAGCTAATCTCAGGTCGTGTGGCGTGCGCGTGCGCCGCGCTCGATTGCGGCCGCGTGCAGGCGGTCGATGCTCAACTCATAGCGAATCTCTTCCAGCAACCGCAGCTCAGTTTCCGCAAGTGACCCGTCCGCCGCTGCCACGTCGCAGGCCAGCGCATAGGCTGTTTCGTTGAGCCGCTCGGGCAGGTTTTCGCGGATCAGTCCAAACAGGGCGTCCAGCCCGTCCTCTTGTTCGAACAGGTCGAACACGGTTTGCGACACCCGGCGCGTGCGGTCGATATCATATTCGGCAAACACCGGCAGCATGTTGACCGCGCCCTCGATTTTGACCAACTCGGCCGTGCGGATGGTCTCATCTGACGCAGAAACCGCAACCATGATCGCAACAAGGCAATCCTGTGGGGACATCGGGTGGGGTACTTGTTCGGTCATGGTGTCGTCCTGATTGGGCTTTTTCGCGCTCGCACGATAGGAGGGCTGGCGGGCAGGTTCAACGGATTTCGCCGCTTGCCCGGTCAGAGAATGGGCAACGGCCCGCGTGTTTTGGTCTGACGCAGCACGAAATTGCTGCGTGTGTCACGCACCAAACCAGATTTCAGTAGACGCTGCATGATGAAATGTTCGAGGTCTTCGGGCGTCTTGGCGTAAACCTTCAGGATGAAGTCATGATCCCCGGTAATGGAGGCGCATTCGACGATCTGCGGTTCGGTCTCAACCAATCGCAGGAATGACGTGATGTTGTCCTCTTGATGGTCGCGCAAGGCGACGTGAACATAGGCGATGGCATCGAGGCCGACTGATTTGGCCCGGACCTGCGCCGTATACCCAGAGACCACGCCAGACGCCTCAAGATCACGCACACGCCGCCAGCATTGCGATGCTGAAAGGCTGGTGCGATCCGCGAGGTCCTGCATCGACAATCGGCCATCGGCTTGAAGCTCTTGCAAAATGGCGATGTCCGCAGGTTGAAGAGTTTGTTTCATAAAACATGATCCTACGATATATATTCTCCAAATTTATCCAAAATCACTACAAAACCAAACCAAAACCATCGGGCTGCATGGCTATACTTTTCCCTGAGGAGGAAAAAGTAATGCCAAAGTCGACTAAGTATGTCGCCAAGGTGGCCGATGATCGTGGCCACATCGTCTATACACCAGAGGAGGATGCCATCTGGGCAGACCTCTATGCCGCGCAGCAGGAGAACGTGCAGCGCTATATGGCGCGCGATTACCTTGAGGGGCTGAAACGACTGGACCTGCCGAAAACCCGCGTTCCCTCATGCGCGGATATCTCGGAGAGGTTGCTGGATATGACTGGATGGCGAGTTCAGCCCGTTCCGGCGCTGATCGGGTTCAAGACCTTCTTTGGCATGCTGGCCGACCGGGTGTTCCCGGCCGCGTCCTTCATCCGGTCGCGTGAAGATTTCGACTATATTGAAGAGCCGGATATATTTCATGAAATCTTCGGCCATACCCCGCTATTGAGCGATCCGCGCTTTGCCGCCTTTAGTCATGCCATCGGGAAGGCCGGGGTTCAGGCCGGTGACAAGGATTACTCCTGGCTGATCCGGTTGTACTGGTTCTCGATTGAGTTCGGTCTTCGTCGTCAGGACGGTGAGATCAAGGCGCTGGGATCGGGGCTTGCGTCCTCGCCCACAGAATTGGTTTACGCCGTTGAAAGCGAAATTCCCGACCGCGACCCGTTTGATATCATGACAATTTTGCGCACGCCCTATCGGATCGACATGCACCAGATGGGCTATTTCGTGCTAAACTCGCCAGAGGAGCTGTTTGCAGCCGCCGACCGCGACCTGCTTGCCGATGTGCGTCAGGCGCAGTCCCTTGGGTTGCTGCCCAACAAGTTCCCGGAAAAAACAACCGCAGCGGAGTGAACGGATCATGACCCTAACAGGAGAAACCTGCAGCCTATCGGACCGCACCTGCGTGCCCTGTTCTGGCGGCGTCCCGGCTTTGACCCGGGACGAGGCCAATACTCACATGGCCGAGCTTACGTCAGATTGGAAACTGGACGCGGACGCAAAGGCCCTGAGCCGTCATTACAAGTTCAAAGGCTTCGCAAAGGCGACTTACCTGGCCAATCTCTGTGCGTGGTTGGCCGATCAGCAAGGCCATCACCCGGACGTCTCCTTTGGCTGGGGTTATGTGGATGTCAAACTAACCACGCATGAAATCGGTGGTCTGAGCGAGAATGATTTCATCTGGGCCGCTAAACTTGACCGATTGACCGCGTAAAGCGGCCTTCTCATCAGGAAAAACCCTACAGTTTATTGACTCATGCTGCACCGGCACAATAGGAGGGGTCGGTCGGTTGCATAGGGCGACCGGCGCTGTTTTTCCCGATGGAGCAAATCTGATGTCTGAACTGCGTGAAACCGCGATGTCGTCTAAGGCCTGGCCTTTCGAAGAGGCGCGCCGGGTGCTCAAACGCTATCAGAAAGCGGCTCCGGAAAAGGGATATGTGCTGTTTCAGACCGGCTATGGCCCCTCGGGTCTGCCGCATATCGGCACCTTTGGTGAGGTCGCGCGGACGTCGATGGTGCGTCACGCATTTGAGCAGATCAGCGACATTCCGAGCAAGCTGATCTGTTTCTCGGATGACATGGACGGGTTCCGCAAGGTGCCGACCAACGTACCGATGCAGGAAGAATTGAAAGAAGACCTGCATCTGCCGCTGACCAAAGTACGTGACCCGTTCGGCACGCACGAAGGGTTTGCCCAGCACAACAACGCGATGCTGTGCGATTTCCTGGACAGTTTCGGGTTCGAGTACGAGTTTGCCTCGGCCACTGATTACTACACCAGTGGCAAGTTCGATGAGGCGCTGCTGACCGCACTGGAGCGGTTCGACAAGATTCAGGAGATCATGCTACCGACCCTCGGACCCGAGCGGCGTGAGACCTATTCCTGTTTCCTGCCGATCAGTCCGAAAACCGGCCATGTGCTGCAGGTGCCGACACTGGAGCGCAACGTCGCCAAAGGTACGATCGTCTATCAGGAGCCCGATGGCGAGAAGGTCGAGATCCCGGTCACCGGCGGTAACGTCAAAATGCAGTGGAAGCCGGACTGGGCCATGCGCTGGGCCGCGCTGGGCGTGGATTATGAGATGTCGGGCAAGGATCTGATCGACTCTGTCACGCAATCGTCGAAAATCTGCCGGGCGCTGGGTAAGCAGCCGCCCGAGGCGTTGAGCTATGAGCTGTTCAATGACGAGCAGGGGCAGAAGATTTCCAAGTCGAAAGGCAACGGCCTGTCGATGGAAGAGTGGCTGACCTATGCCGCGCCCGAAAGCCTGTCCTACTTCATGTATCAAAAGCCCAAGACGGCAAAGCGCCTCTATTTCGACGTGATCCCAAAGGCGGTAGATGAATATCACCAACAGCTACGCGCCTATCCGGGGCAGGAGCTGAAGAATCAATTGAACAACCCCGTTTGGCATATCCACGGCGGAGACGTGCCGGAATCCACGCTGATGGTGCCGTTTGCAATGTTGCTGAACCTTGCGTCTGTTTCTGGGGCCGAGGACAAAGAGGCTCTGTGGGGCTTCATCCGTCGCTATGCGCCCGAGGCGACGGCGGAAACCCATCCTGATCTGGATCAGGCGGCAGGGTTTGCCGTGCGGTACTTCAACGATTTCGTGAAGCCGACCCGTCAGCACCGCGCGCCAACGGATCAGGAGCGTGAAGCGCTGGAGGCACTGAAAGCTGCGCTTGAAACCTATGACGGTCCCGTCGAGGACGAGGCGCTGCAATCGGTGGTCTACTCCATCGGGCGCGAGCGGTTTGACCCGATGCGTGGCTGGTTCACGGCTCTTTATGAGGTGCTGCTTGGCGCGTCGCAGGGGCCGCGTTTCGGTGGCTTCATCGCGCTCTACGGTGTGCCAGAAACCATTGCGCTAATCGAAAAGGCGTTGGCCGGAGAACTGGTCTGATTTGACCTGATACCGCGTGGGGCTACCCTTTCGACAGGAGGTGACCCCATGCGTCGTTTTGTTTTTGCATTATCCCTGTGCGCCGGTTTGGCTTCGGGTGCGTTTGCACAGAGTGACGAGATCGAGGCGAATATTTCGGCGCAGATTCAAGCTTTCAAGGCGGACGACTTTACCACCGCCTTTACCTTTGCCAGCCCGAATATTCAGCGTCTGTTCCAGACGCCCGAGAATTTCGGGGTCATGGTCAAACGCGGCTACCCAATGGTCTGGCGTCCGGCCGACGTGCGGTTTCTCGAATTGCGCGAAGTGGCTGGTGCGTTGTGGCAAAAGGTAATGATCACCGACGGCGGCGGTCGGGTCCATATCCTTGACTATCAGATGGTGCCGCTTGAAACCGGCTGGAAGATCAACGGCGTGCAGCTTCTGGGGCACTCGGACCCGGCGGCCTGACGCAACACCACCGTCACGGTGACATGAGTGGCGGTTAATCCCTCTTCGATACTCAGGCTTTTGCGTTCGGGGCGCGCTGTCTCCGGGCACTGGATTTATGCGCGTGGCAGGTCACCACGCGCGATTGGGAAAGGGATTTCTATGAACAAGGCAATCACCGACGGCATCGTGTTCATGCCGCCTGCTTTCGCGAACGGTCTGAACGTGTGGTCCAGCGGCGACGGAACGTCTGGCTCGCCTACCTATGATGGGTCAGGCACCGGTGCGTTTGTCCCGGCTGATGCCGATTTCGGTGGTTGCTTGGAAATCCTGAAGGTCAGCACCACTCAGAGTCTGCGCTATATGGGCCAGACGCCGCTGCTGCCGGGGTGTTATTTGCAGATCACGGCGCGGGTCAAAGCCATCAGTGGTCCATTGCCCGAGGTGCGTATCGCCGGTTGGGCAGGCGGAGCAGGGGATGTGCAAGTCACAGGTCTAATCGAGCAAGGGCCGGTCGTTCAGCTCTCTGGTTATGGCACTGTACATGAGGTTACTGCCATTGTCGGCACTGGCCAACGCCCCGGCGTGGACATGCCTTGGGGCGTGCAAACACTATACGGGCATTTTGGTCTGGATATCGACGGAGCGAATGGCGCTGTTATTCGTGTAGACGATATCGAGATCACAGATGTCACCGGAGTTTTCCTGAGAAACCTGATCAGCCTCGTTGATGTGCGTGACTTCGGAGCTGTCGGCGATGGCGTAACAGATGACACAGCCGCGTTCGAGGCGGCAGATCAGGCCGCAAATGGGCGTCGCGTCTTTGTGCCTGAGGGCACATATTTTCTGGCAGAAAACACGTCGATGGCGTCCGAGATGGATTTTGAGGGCATCGTGACAATGCCCGATGACAAGATGTTGCTGTTGACCAAGAATTTCGACTTACCAAACTATATCAACGCGTTTGGCGACGAAATGTTAGCCTTTAAAAAGGCCTTTCAGGCACTGCTGAATAACTCTGACCATGAATCGTTGGACATGGGCGGGCGCAAGGTGTCGGTCACGGAACCTATTGATATGGCCGCCGCCGTTCCAAATCGGCAAGGCGGATACTCAGTTAGGCGCGTGATCCGAAACGGGCAGTTCGACGTCAAAAGCAGCTCGGCCTGGGATGCCGAGACGTTCACTTCGGTTGCGACCTACAACCCCGCTGATCCCACCCGCCTGACCAACGTTGCTAATGTGGCCAACATCCCAGTCGGAGCGTTGGTGCAGGGCAATGGGGTCGGGCGGGAGATCTATGTTCGGTCAAAGAACGAAGGCGCGGGCGAGATCACGCTGAACGCACCGATCTATGATGCCTCTGGCACGCAGACTTTTACCTTTCAGGTTTTCAAGTACCTGCTGGACTTCAGCGGCTTCAGCACATTGCGGAAATTCGGGATGGAACAGATCGAGTTTCAGTGCAATGGCCGTAGCAGTGGTATCCGGCTGGCCCCTTCAGGCAGCACCTTTGCGCTTTCCGATTGTTTCATCAGCCGTCCCAAGGACCGCGGGATCACCTCGATCGGAACAGGGTGTCAGGGCATGCTGATCGACAATTGCCAGTTCCTGTCGACAGAAGAGTCCTTCAACGTTTCGGACCGTAAGTCGATCGCACTGAACACCACGGCCAATGACGTAAAGCTGCGTCACAATCGGGCGGTCCGATTCCTTCACTTTGCTGTTCTGGGCGGGACGAACAACATGATCCTGGGAAATCACTTCTTCCAAGGCGACAGCATCCCTCAGGGTGTTCGCAGCGCTGGCATGATCATGATCGGGACCTACAACAGTTCAACCATCTCGGAAAACTATGTCGACAACTGCTTTGTCGAGTGGACCAATGAACGTGACGCGGACCCAGTCTACACTGCCGGGTTTTCGTTCAGCTCAATGGCTATCACCGACAATATTTTCTACTCCAGCGAAGTTGCCCCTTGGTTTAGTTGCATTGTCATTCGTCCGCACGGCGCTGGGCATTTCTTGAACGGTGTTGTGGTGACCGGGAATAAATTTCGTTCAACAAGCGGAAATATCGACCGTGCCGAACGGGTAGACACCACTTTCGCTGACCTTAACCGACTTGCGCATCGGGATGTGACGTTCCAAGATAATAACTTCCATGGGATCACTACGAAGGTTGCCAACCCACTACGTGTTCGACACACGCAAAGTTCGGCCTCTAGTGTCTGGGCGATTCAAGCTGGAGGTAGATTGCCATTCAGCGGGTTCGCGCGCAGTTGCGATGCGGTCACTGTTTTGGATCCTTTGAAAACGGTCTTTGGCACGACCAGGTTTGCCACCCCTTACGCGGAAATGGAGAAGGGGGCGGACAAGGATGCGATCAACCTGCGGTGGCCCGAAGCGGTGCGTGGAGAAGTTTCTGCAATCATCCGAATGGAACGCTGACCAGTGGGTGGTTGCCCTGGTTCCGGATAATCAGTTCACCGCATTCAGAACTCAGTCCACAGTGCGATTTTCAGGCCCGTATCAGTGCGGGCCTGATTGCGTTCAATGCCCAGAACCCAAGTGGTCTTACTGCTCCGGGGCCGGATCATGATCGAGGAGCGCGCTTTCCAGAACAGCGGCTTGTCAGGAGTATAGGTCGTTTCCAACTGTATCAGAGGATTCAGTAGCCGATCCGCAGAGAGTCCTGCTGTGATATCCAGTTTGCGGAAGACCGCGTCATGTGTGCGATATTCTACTGCGGTATCAACGGCCACCCAACCGTTCCCCCAACCGGATTGAAACCCTTTTCCATAGGAAAGGGTCAGCTTGTACAGCGCCCAGGCGTCTCGTTGCCTGTGGTGCGCACCAGCCCCGAATTCGGCTGCGAGACGTCCCCAGTTACCAAAATCAGAAACAGGGAGCCGGGCGAACAAAAGCGCATGCCCGTAGAGGTCGCGGTTCTCTTCGATGTCCAGTCCGATCGTCAGCTTGGGCCTATACCCAAACTCCGCATAAAATGCTGTTTTGTAATCATAAGTGTCGTTGGGATCTTTAAAAGCGGTTACCGAAGCCGCGGTAAAGGCCTTATCCTGTTCCCGCAGCCATGCTCCCGGCCAGGCCGGGGGGGCGGCAAACAGTAGAAGAAAAAGGTAAACAACCCGGCGCATGCGCGCAGCATCAGCCAGCATGGTTAACTAATGGTTAGTATTTTGTTCATTTTTTGGAAGCCAACAAAGAGCCTTCATCTGGAAAGGAAACACGAGACCTTTCCAATTCCTGTGTTAGGCTTACGAAAGATAAGGGAGAATCCAGATGCCGAAAATTTCCAAGAACGCGAGCGTCCAGACCGTCATCACCACATTCGAAATGACCCCTGGCACCTGCCACGATCTGTTAGAAGCGCTGACCGATGCCTATGCCGAGTTTATCTCGAAACAGCCAGGGTTTATTTCTGCCGGGCTTCATGTGAATGACGCCCAGACGCGGATTGCCAACTACTCTCAATGGGAGCGTCGCGAGGATTTTTTGGCCATGCTTCGGACACCAGAGATGCGTGACCGCAACCGCAAGATCAACGAGCTGTGCAAAAGCTTTGAGCCGGTGATGTATGATGTCGCAGATACATTTGGCAGTTCCTGATTTGGATCAAAGCTTTAACGTCCATTACCGCAGATGATGGTCCAAGGAAAACGGAGGTGCGCGTCATGTATCACAACATTCTTGTTCCCATTTCTTTCGATGCCGAACGGGATATTTCCGGTCCACTGAAATTGGCTGAGATTCTGGCAACACCCGATGCTCAGGTGACATTGTTGCATGTGGTCGAGCATATTCCGAACTATGCGATTTCCTACATGCCACCTGAATACCTGACTGAAGCCCGTAAAGCGCTGCAGACTGAATTGGATGATTTGGCTTCCAAACTGCCAAATGCCACCGGTGTGGTGATCGAAGGGCATTCCGGGCGAACCATTCTGGATTGGGCCGAAACACATAAACCCGATCTGATCATCATGGCATCACACCGACCCGGTATGCAGGACCTTTTGCTGGGCTCAACTACGAACCATGTTGTCCGTCACGCGGCTTGCGCTGTTCACGTGGTGCGCTGATCAGGTTTCAGGTCTGCGGGGGCAAGGCGCCATGCCTTGCCGAAGCCTCCATTCAGCAAGGCATCCAAGGGCTCGAAACGCACAAACCCGAAATCGGCAAAATCGACATAGAGTTTCGCTTTGGGTCGTAAGGACAGATATCGTGTGCGTAGTTCTGAATGTTCCGCACTGTCGCGCGGGATGAACACGGCTTTTGCGTGTAAAGTCAAACGCGGGTGGATCAGGGGGTCGCCTGTTTCTTCAGGCTCGCCGATCAACAGGGCGCAAGCCGGGTTGGATTGCAGGGCTCGGGTATGATCGGCCAGTGTCGAGATCAAGGTCACTGGTTCGCCGCGCATATCGGTAGCCAGGGCGACTCGCGATACCGAGGGCAATCCGAGGTCTGGGCGCAACGTTGCGAGGGCGCCATAGGTTGCAGTGTCGATCAGGTCGCGTGCCAGATTGCGAGCAGTGTCATCGGTCGGGCGAAAAGGGCTGGTTTGCGTCATCGCTTACGTGTTTCCAAGGTGTTTGAAACATGCAAACGATAACCGCATTGTGCTTTCGCCGCGAGATATTGTTTCAGTTCGGGTTTGGGTCTCGGTTTCGCCGCAAATCTGGGCTAAGAAAAAGAGATGCCCAACCGCAGGTCCATATCCGAACTGGTATCCCACGATCCAGACCTCTCGCGCCGTCACAAACGGGCTGAGGCTCTGCGCAAGCGTGCGGTGTCTCCGGTTAGGATCTTGTTGATGGTCCTTATGCTGCCGATGACAACAATGGTCATCGCTGTGGGGGTTTACCTGCGCACATCCGAATTCGAACGTGAAGAGGCTCTGATACACTTGATTGCTATGGCTGGGTGTGATGCGGTCGAAAAACTGGTGCCGGGACCGTTTGTGGCGGGCGAGCCGGGATATCACGCCCGCAACGATCCTGACGGCGATGGTATTGCCTGTGGTGAGGTCGCGCTGGTTCCTGTCCAAAATACGCTGCCACAACAAGCGGATACGCCCAGATCACGCTCGGTTGGTACTGCCAAATTCGTGCGCCCCTGACCCGTTTCTAAGAGAAACCTCATGACTGTGATACACTGCGCCCGACGCGCCGTTTTGGCCGTCTTTGGGGGGACATCGCCCAGATAGCGAGGAAAATCATGTTTGCACGCGTTACCCAATATAAAATGAAGCCTGGCACGCGCGACGAGGCCACGGCAAAGCTGAATGACCTGAAAGCCGAGATTATGGGCATGCCGGGTATGCACTGCTTTACCAATGTGATGAACGAGGATGGAAGTGGCTTTGTAGTCTCCGTGGTGGAAAGTGAAGAAACCTCGAACGCAAACGCGCCCAAAGTGGCGGAAATTTGGGGACAATTTGCAGAGTATCTGGAGGGCCCGCCATCGCCCGTCGGGTATGACGTGGTGGCGCATTGGCACACGGGATAAGGTTTTGAGATTTGGGCAACCTTAACAGGTTGCCCTGGCTAGGATTGAAAGCCAAGATCGGGCCATGACCCGAGACGAATTCAACACCTTCTGTGCCAGCCTCAAGGCCACCAGCCATGTGGTGCAATGGGGCAATGCGGATGTGTGGAAGGTGGGTGGTAAGGTCTTTGCGATCTGCGGCTGGAACGAGGGGCGCGATGCCTTCACCTTCAAGGCCACCGATCTGGCTTTTGAAGTGCTCGGTGATGAGCCCGGCATCCGCCCAGCGCCTTATCTGGCATCGCGGGGGATGAAGTGGCTGCAGGTTTATGAAGAACGCGGGATGAGTGATGCCTCACTGCGCGAACATATCGTGACGTCTTATGATCTGGTCGTGGCCAAGCTGACCAGGAAGCTGCGGGCCGAGTTGGGGGTTTAACCCTTCATCGCGTGCAGCAATTCCAGCAGTTGTTTGCGATCGTCATCATCAGCATAGTCACCGGCGGCCAGACGCTGGGCGACGTTCAGGCGCAGGCGTTCCTGCTGGGTCCGGACCTCTTCGCCTGCAGTTTCAGCCAAGGTCTTCATGATCGCGGCCACCGCCTGCTGACGCTTGGTGGTGGGGTTGGCGATATAGTCGACAAGGCTCTGCTGACCGGAATCGAGAATGTTTTCGGCCAAATCGCGCAGTTGTTCACCATTGGGCAGCAGCGGGGCGGGGGCGTCCTGTGGCGGCAGGATTTCCGGCACGCTGCGCGGGGTTTCGGCCAGAGCGTTTGCGCCGTCCACGAACGCCTCGGTGATCATCCGAGTGATCTTGATCGCACGAGGGTCCTTGAACAGGGCCGAGGCGATGGCCACGCCGTAATCGGTATAGACCCAAGGATTGACCCGCCGCCCGCCACGGCCCTTGGGTTTTGAGATCACATTCTGTGATTGCAAATCGGCGACTTCGGCATCGGTCAGCTGAAAGCGATAGCCTTCGAACAGGTCCTTGTTGCGCGAGACGGCCTGATTGAAGGCGCTGACGGACTTTCCGTAGAACTGCGCCAGATCCTCGGCCAGTACCACACGGGTGCCGCGCACCCGGTGTATGGCGCTTTGGACTTCATGCGTGCTGGGCAGGGTGTTGGGGTTCGCCATGGCAATCGTTTGGAATCACAATTTGTGATTTCAAACGTGGAGGAGGGAGCGCTGGGCTGCAAGGGGGGAGTTTTGGGGTGCTTGGCTTCTCGTCACTGTCTTGCTAAGCCTTGGCAAATTCATTTCAGATCCATAGACATAAGATCGCGCACTCCAATGGTCAAAATAAACCTAAACATAAAAAAGAAGCTGCTTCACGCAAATAAAAGCCTGAGTAGCGCAGTGGCTGTCATAAACTCTCAATCTGATTACTGGTTTTGGTGGGGTCGATCTCTACCACCCCGTGACAGGTATTTGTTTGATGTTGAAAGGGCAATTCTCTTTTTAGAAGACAGGAGATTTGTTTCGCACTATGGAGCGGAACTTCGAATGATTCCCCGACTAATACGGAGAATTTTAATGGGAAAAAGGCTTGGTGGGATAAGTACTATAGACCAACAAGTTGTACGTATTGTTAGAAGCAGATATGAAAGAACCATTCAAAGAAAGGTAGGAGAGCTTACCCTTGCCACCCTATTAAATGCGCATCTGCCAAAGCACAGGATTTTCCATTATTATATTCACTTCGCCTACTTGGGCTATAGGATGGAAGGAGTAGAAGTAGCCAGCCGTAAACTCTTTTCTAAGAGAGCAGCGAACCTATCACCAAACGAGGCCTGCCTTGTTGCGGCCCTGTTTGCGCGACCAGTGCCAAAGTCGGTTGTTCTAAAAGTGGATTCCAATCTTAGAAGCTACTCACCGGAAGAACTTTTTGAGATAGCAAAGGTATCTGGAAGCGAAAAGTGGGCAGAGAAAACTAAAGCAAGATACGAGTACGCTCTTAAAAATTACGCCCGTATTCCCAATAGCCTTTTTATCAAGTAGGAGCTTGATATATAGTCGAGGTCGGCAATCTCTAGGTTGTTTATTCTTTGCGTGGTGCCAATTAGGCCAGATTCAATTCTATCATTTAATTCCTGCAGAAACTTATAACATTCTCGGCGTGCAATATTGACCCGCGTCCTTGATGACCGGAATCTCTTTAAATCATCTTTGCTCAGGTGCTCTAACCCATATCTAGCTCTAAGTAGCATAAAATCAGAGCTCAACCGGAGCGAGCTGTGAATGTTGTTTTCAAATTCGCGTGCAGTTTCTCGGTCAAAGTAGAACGAGATTTTTGCCTTATTAGCGGATAATTTGCTCATCCATTGATTAACTACTTGGCGATACTCACCTAGTTCATCGCTGCTTGGGTGCCTCTGCTCACATATTGCTAGAAACTTAAGTTGGCCCAGGAGTCTTTGGTCTATGTCGTCAGATATACACTCAACGACATCCAGAGCGCCCTTTCGTTCATTGTTTCGTAAGGTAGTGAGATGCTGATGCCGCCAACTTCGGTATTGAAGCAACGAGCCAACAAGAGCGGCGATAACACCTAATATCAAAGTCTCCCAAAAACTCATTCAAATAACCTTGCTTATCTTTTCCGTCGTTTGACATTACCGCCCCGCTGCCCCGGTCGTCCAGCCGTTGACCGTCCGCGCGATTTCACCGCGTCTTCCGAGGCTTTCTCGACCGCCCATTGGCGCGCCATGGGGTCGTCGGCGACGGCCAGATCGACCGCTTCCAGACGTTTGATCTCATCCCGGATGTTGGCGGCCTCTTCGAATTCCAGGTTCTCGGCGGCTTTGCGCATCTGGTCGCGCAACCCGTCCAAATGGGCCTCGAGGTTGGCGCCGTGCATCGGTTTGTCGATGGTGGCAGTGACGCGATTCATGTCGACGTCGCCTTCGTAGAGACCGGCCAGAACGTCCTCGACATTCTTCTTCACCGTCTCGGGGGTGATACCGTGCTCCTCGTTATAGGCGAGCTGTTTGGCGCGGCGGCGGTTGGTTTCCTCCAGCGCGCGTTCCATCGAACCGGTGACCTTGTCGGCATACATGATCACGCGGCCATCGGCATTCCGCGCGGCGCGGCCGATGGTCTGGATCAGCGAGGTTTCCGAGCGCAGGAAGCCCTCTTTGTCGGCGTCCAGAATGGCGACTAGCCCGCATTCGGGGATGTCGAGCCCCTCGCGCAGCAGGTTGATGCCGACCAGCACGTCAAACGCGCCCAGCCGCAAGTCGCGCAGGATTTCGATGCGTTCCAGCGTGTCGATATCCGAGTGCATGTAACGCACCTTGATGCCCTGTTCGTGCAGGTATTCGGTCAGATCCTCGGCCATGCGTTTGGTCAGTGTGGTGACCAGCGTGCGGAAGCCGTTGGCTGCGACCTTGCGCACCTCGTCCAGCAGGTCGTCCACCTGCATAGACACGGGGCGAATCTCGACCTCGGGGTCCAAGAGGCCGGTGGGGCGGATCACCTGTTCGGTGAAGACGCCGCCGGTCTGTTCGATCTCCCATTTGGCCGGGGTGGCCGAGACAAAGACGGATTGCGGGCGCATGGCGTCCCATTCCTCGAACTTCAGCGGGCGGTTGTCCATGCAGGACGGCAGGCGGAACCCGTGTTCGGCAAGTGTGAACTTGCGCCGGTAGTCGCCCCGGTACATGCCGCCGATCTGCGGGACGCTGACGTGGGATTCGTCGGCGAAGACGATGGCATTGTCGGGGATGAATTCGAACAGTGTTGGAGGCGGTTCGCCCGGCGCGCGGCCGGTCAGATAGCGCGAGTAGTTCTCGATCCCGTTGCAGACGCCGGTGGCCTCGAGCATCTCAAGGTCGAAGTTGGTGCGCTGTTCCAGACGTTGCGCTTCCAGCAATTTGCCCTCGCCGACCAGTTGATCCAGCCGAATACGCAGCTCCTTTTTGATGCCGATGATCGCTTGCTGCATCGTCGGTTTCGGCGTCACGTAGTGCGAGTTCGCGTAGACCCGCACATGCTCCATCGTAGCGGCGCGTTCACCGGTCAGGGGGTCGAATTCGGTGATCTGTTCCAGTTCTTCGCCAAAGAAGGAAAGCTTCCAGGCGCGGTCTTCAAGGTGGGCGGGCCAGATTTCCAATGAATCACCGCGCACCCGGAACGAACCCCGCTGAAACGCCTGATCATTGCGGCGGTATTGCTGGGCGACCAGATCGGCCATCACCTGCCGCTGGTCGTAATCCTTGCCGACCTTCAGGTCCTGCGTCATCGCACCATAGGTCTCGACCGAACCGATACCATAGATGCAGGACACCGAGGCGACGATGATCACGTCATCCCGTTCCAGCAAGGCTCGCGTGGCCGAGTGGCGCATCCGGTCGATCTGTTCGTTGATCTGGGATTCCTTTTCTATGTACGTGTCCGAACGCGGTACATAGGCCTCGGGTTGGTAGTAGTCGTAGTAGGAGACAAAGTATTCGACCGAGTTTTCCGGAAAGAAACCTTTGAACTCTCCATAAAGCTGCGCGGCGAGTGTTTTGTTCGGCGCGAGGATAATGGCGGGGCGCTGGGTTTCTTCAATCACCTTGGCCATGGTGAAGGTCTTGCCGGTCCCGGTCGCGCCCAACAGCACCTGATCACGCTCGCCGTCGCGCACGCCTCCGGCCAGTTCCGTGATCGCCGTTGGCTGGTCGCCCGCAGGAGAGAACTCAGTATGCATCACGAACTGTTTGCCGCCTTCCAGTTTTAGGCGGGTGCGGACGTCCTCGGCAGTCAGTTGGGTCTTGTCGGAATGAGCATAGGCCATCAGGGGGATTCCTTTCGCGCCTGATTTTGATCTGTTTTTGTTCTTGTTCAAGGGGGCATTTCAAACGCTCTAAGTTGCGACAATTGCGGACTTGTCCGCGCAGCGCGTCTGACGCATAAACAGGCTCAGCCAAGTGAGTACGGAGAGGCGACATGCGCGCACGGATTTACCAGCCTTCGCGAAACGCGATGACCTCGGGGATGGCCAAGACCCGCAAGTGGGTGCTGGAATATGCCCCCGCGTCCGCACGAGAAGTTGATCCGCTGATGGGCTGGACCTCCTCCAGTGACACGCAGACTCAGGTGCGTCTGAAATTCGACACCAAGGAAGAGGCGCTGGACTACGCCAAGGACAACGGCATCGACGCGCAGGTCAGCGAACCGCACAAGCGCAAGCCCAACCTGCGCGCCCGTGGTTACGGCGAGAATTTTGCCACCGACCGGCGCGCGCCCTGGACTCACTGACTTGATCAACATTTGCGAGGCCGATCCAACCTCGGACGCGCTGCGCCCAGTGGTCCAGGCGCATTTTGCCCACAGCGAAATCGCCGGGCCGGCGGAAAGCAACCACACCATGAATGCCGAGGCGCTGGCCGGGCCGGGGATGCGGTTCTGGGCGATGTACGACGATGGGCAGCCAGTGGGCTGCGGTGCGCTCAAAATGTTGCCGGATGGTACGGCAGAGGTGAAGTCGGTGCATGTCCTGTCGCAAGCCCGCGGACGAGGTCTGGCACGTGCGATGATGGAATACCTGGCAGAACTCGCGCGAGCCGAAGGTCTGTCAGCCTTGGTTCTGGAGACCGGCGCGGCGCATCTACCGGAATATGATGCGGCCCGAAAACTCTACGAGGCGCTGGGTTATTCCTATTGCGGGCCGATCTTTGGATATGAAACCGATCCGAATTCAGCCTTCATGCGCTTGGGTCTTGAACCCCGCCCGTAAAAACCGCAAGAAGGGCTGAGCGGTCCCTTAGCTCAACTGGATAGAGCAGCTGACTTCTAATCAGCAGGTTGAGGGTTCGAGTCCTTCAGGGATCGCCAGTATCACTTTAAGCTGTTGAAAAATAACAAAGTTTACACCCAGCCCCGGGATGGCTTTACATGTTCTGCACTTGTTCTTTTCCGGAATCGGGGCAGGATGCTAAGCGCTGGATGGTGGACTATCTCGACGGCAAGACCGTCACATGTGACCTGAACGGCGAGCGCACTTATGATCGCTGGGTGGGTATCTGCCAGGCGGATGGTCAGGACGTAGGGGCTGCAGTTATTGCCGCAGGACACGCTTTGGATTGCGCCCGGTATTCAGGTGGTCGATACAGGCACTTAGAAACCTCGGCGGCTAAGTCACGGTTACGGCAGGCCGGGTATTGTAGATAGGGCGTTGTTAGGTCGTTGAGGCGGCTACGAAAGAATTAGGAATAGAAGCGAGTGTCAATTTTGGATCACAACGACCACGTGAAAGCAGGTCGTGCAGTTATTATTGTCTCCGTGATGCACATTTTTCTCAGTCAATGCATCGTTGAGTTTTCAGATGTTACGCTTCTCGGTCTGAAAGTCCGCATTTCTTCACAAGAGCTGCTTTCACTAGTCCGGTTGCTTCTATACGGATACGCATTTTTGTTTGGCATAAGACTGTTTCAGTCGGGAATTTTGTTTCGCTTCCTCGCTGTAGCTAATGAGAACGAAAAACTTCGGGATGAACAAGTCCGTTTGCTGGACGAACGTATGCTATCAAGCATGCGCGAAATGGAAGCTCGTAAGAGTGCTTTTTTCGAAAGCCTGTCAAATACCGACCCAAATCACGATGAGGTTTTTGCAGCCGGAAAAGATAAATTTAGAGAGGAGGGGGATGCGATTCACAGAATTCAAGAGAGAGGGATCAAACGGGCCGAAGCTTACGCATCAGCAAAAACTTATATCGATTATGCTGTTTCTATTTTGATCGAAGTTGTTGTTCCTTTGAGTTTCCTTTTTATGGCGGTTTTTGCGCGAGTCGACTGGTTGGTGTGTTCTGCACAAGCACAGGCCTTACCTGACGCTACAAGCCTACTAGTTCACTAAAGGGAGCAACCATGAAGCCAGCCATTCGCCAATCCTATGAACGCTACATGGCAAAGATTGAAGCGGAGCTTGCCGACTGCACAGACGATGAGCGCCGCGCTGTAGCGGAGCGCTAACTGGAAATAGAGCGAGCGTTATTGGCAAGACTGGAGCAACGGTAAGTCGGTCAGGAATCCTCGCTCGTGTACCAGCAGTAGGCCAACCAGGCTACACCTATGGCAAGTAAGTAAGGGGATGCTGCGACAGCACCGGCTTTAAAGCCGATGGTATTTGCGACATATCTGCCGCCGTGGGTTAAGATAAGTTTACCAGAAGAGTTCGTGACTGTGTCATATCCAAGCATGTCAAATCCCTCCAACTTGTTAAATACACGGCAGAGATAGTAGCTGAATCTATATCTTCAACAATAAGGAGCGGCCAACCTCACCGGGCAAACAGCATCCGAGCCAGGATAAACAGCCCGATACCGGCAAACAGTGCAAGGACGGGATTGGCCTCGAAAAAGCCTATCATAGATGAAAGACTAAACCCGCCGTAGTCAGAGCCAGCAAAACTGGCGGCATTGCCCGTAGTGACTCCATACTCAACCAACATAACAACCACCTAAAAAACAGACAGGGGTAGTGAGTATGCCATAAGTTGGCCAAAAATCCAAAAAAGAGGGCGCTTGCCGCTTCCCCCTGCCTGCCGCATATCTGAGGTATGCACGTCCTCTACCTCACATGCCCCAACTGCGACCACACCGGAATGACCCGCAGCGCCAAGGCTATAGAGCCTCACATGGCCGCGCGCCGATTCCCCGCCAGATGCTCCAAGTGCAGCCACGCCGAAACCTCTGACCTGTTCAGGGCCACCCTGTCCTTTTATGTGGATGTGAACCCTTTTCGGCAGTGCGAACGTGTAGAGGAATAGGGTTTTACAACCGCCCGAAAAAACCATTGAAAATCAATGGGAGGGGCGCGGTGATTTTACGAAGTAACTATTTGATTTAAAATAAAAAGCGCTGCCCTTCAGGGATCGCCAGCTTAACGACAAGAAACTCGACCCATTTGGGGTGTCGGTGCTTTCTTCAAGGCAGACGATATCCAGTTTCCTAAGTTTGGCGCAATCCAGCTCACTCCGAAAAACCGCGGAAATCGGCTATACTCGCTGCCATTAGTCGACAGGAGACTCACATGCTTTACCCAATTGCAACGTTAGAAGCCGATAAACTGGACGCTGTCCGGGCGCTTGAAAAAGAAATCGGCAGCCCGGTTGTGGCACTTGCCGCTGTGGATACGGATTCAGCTACTCTGCCTAAGGAAGACCTCCAGAAGTTGCAGGCTTTGGAGGACGAACTAAACGTTGTTCTGGTCGCTGTACGTCCAAACTGAGTTTTTGAAGACCCAGCGGATTACTTTACTCCAGTCGTCCTTGTGAAAAAAATCTTGCAACCGGTTGCAAAGAGACTCATGGTGTCCCCGAAATAAAGAATCGGGAGGCCTCCATGCTCAGAATCGGATTGCTTGGCGCCGGGCGTATTGGGCGCGTACATGCACAGGCCATCGGCGCGCATCCTCACAGCCAGCTTTGCGCAGTGTCTGACGCGATTTCCGATGCGGCTGAAAGCCTTGCTTCCGAACAGGGGGCAACCGTGCGGGACTCCATGGAGATCATTGCGGACCGGTCGATTGATGCGGTTCTTATTGCAACGCCGACTGACACCCATTCTGACCTGATCGAGGCTGCAACGCAGGCCGGTAAGGCCGTTTTGTGTGAAAAACCCGTTGATCTCAGCCTTGAACGGGCTCTGGCTTGCCAATTGGTGGCGGCGGAAACTGGCCAGCCGGTGATGGTGGGTTTCAATCGTCGGTTTGACCCCAGCTTTTCCACTCTGAAATCTGCGGCCGATCAGGGTGAAATCGGCAGGCCCGAGATGCTGTCGATCACTTCCTTTGACCCGGCGCCCCCACCGGTCAGTTACATCAAGGTGTCAGGCGGTTTGTTCCGGGACATGATGATCCATGATTTCGACATGGCGAACTATCTGATGGGCCAGTTGCCGGTGCAGATTTCAGCCGTAGGTACGTCGATTGTAGATCCTGAAATTGGTCAGGCAGGGGATGTGGATACTGCCGTTGTGACAATGACTTATGCGGATGGTCAGATCGCGGTGATCAAGAACTCGCGGAGGGCTGTCTATGGCTATGATCAGCGGATCGAGATATTGGGGTCAGGTGGTCTGTTGCAGGCCCATAACATTCTGGAAAACGCGGTGGTCAAGTCGACATCTGATGGCGTCACCGGGGCAAAGCCGACCTACTTTTTCCTTGAACGCTATATGCCTGCCTACCGAGCTGAATGGGATGCGTTTGTTCAGGCTGTGCAGTCCGGTTCCGCGATGCCGGTGACGCTTGAGGATGGTGTTGCCGCCCTTGCTATGGCCGAGGCAGCAACCCGTTCGGCGCAATCCGGGCAGCCGGTGGCGATGGTTGATGTTTTGAAACCGGTTGCAAAATGAGCAGATATCCGGAAACTGGAGAAAGCTCCACCAGATTCCCGGAGTGGAGGAGATTCGGCCCGTCCGAATGATTGGGGCTGAGACCCCGACAAAAAAGACAAACTGTTCTTATGGGAGGAAACCAAATGAATAAGTTCGTAAAAGGCGCATTGGCTGCTGGCGCATTGGCCTTGGCTACGCCTGCGTTTGCACAGGAAATCGTAGTCGTGTCGCACGGTCAGGCAAATGACGCGTTCTGGAACGTTGTGAAAAACGGCGTGGAACAGGCGGGCAAGGATGTCGGCGTGAATGTGGAATACCGCGCACCCGAAACCTTTGACATGGTGGCCATGTCGCAGCTGATCGACGCTGCCGTGAACCAGGAACCTGACGGGCTGATCGTCTCGATCCCCGACGCGGACGCACTTGGGCCGTCAATCGAACGCGCGGTTGAGGCCGGTATCCCAGTGATCTCGATAAACTCGGGGTCGGACGTCTCCAAGGACCTGGGTGCGCTGCTGCACGTTGGTCAGGACGAATTCGACGCGGGTAAAGCCGCCGGTGAGGCGCTGGCCTCGATGGGCGGCAAAACTGCGATCTGTGTGAACCACGAGGTGGGCAACGTTGCACTTGACCTGCGCTGTGCGGGCTTTGCCGAAGGGTTCGGTGGCAATATCGAAGTGCTGCCGACATCGAACGATCCGTCGGAAATCGAGTCGAAGGTCGCCGCTGCTTTGGCCGCGAACGAAGATGTAGACACTGTCATGGCATTGGGTGCCAGCTCGGCCGGTGAACCGACCGTTGAAGCGGTCAAAGCATCGGGACGCGACGTGAACGTGGCCTCGTTCGACCTTTCGGCGAACTTCCTGCAGTCGATCGCGGATGGCGACGCGGCTTTTGCCATCGATCAGCAGCAATACCTGCAGGGCTACCTGGCAGTGAACTTCATGGGCCTGCACGCGAAATACGGCCTGATGCCGGGTGGCAACGTGCCTTCGGGTCCGAACCTGGTCACTCAGGAAAAGGCTGCTCAGGTGATCGACCTGTCGTCGCAGGGCATCCGCTAAGCCCGTCGGACAAAGACATATGAAACGGCGTGACCTGCGCCGTTTCAATCGAATTGGGAGGAGAACATGAGTCAGTCAGCGCCCGTCGCAGCCGACGAAAGGGTCAAGAGCGAACCGTTCCTGACCAAGTTAATGAAACGCCCCGAGCTTGGCGCTATGGCCGGTGTCGTCCTTGTGGTCATTTTCTTCGCGCTCACTGCGGATGAGTCGATGTTCACTCTTGCAGGGATAATGAACTTCATGACGCCTGCGGCTCAACTCGGCATTCTGGCCATCGGGGCCGCTCTGCTGATGATTGGCGGCGAGTTCGACCTGTCCATCGGTTCGATGGTGGCGTTTTCCGGCCTTTTCTTCGGTGTGTGTGTAGTGACGTGGCAATTGCCGCTGATCGCTGCCATCCCGATGACCTTCGTTTTTGCGGCCATGGTCGGTGCGATTAACGGTAATATCGTGATCCGTTCCGGTCTGCCGTCCTTTATCGTGACGTTGGCCTTTCTGTTTATCCTTCGGGGCTTGTCTCTGGTCGGTTTGAAAATGGCGACGGGCGGGTCGACGCAGCTGCGCGGCGTGCGCGATGCGACCGAAAACGACTGGTTGGGGCCGTTCTTCTCGGGCGAAGCGTTCGGCAGCCTGTTCAGCTGGCTGGCCGCGAACGGCATGATCGACACGTTCAAAAGCGGCGCGCCTAAAGTACCGGGTGTCCCGGTTGAGATTCTGTGGTTCATCGTGCTGGCGCTGGCCGCGACCTATGTGCTGTTGCGCACTCCGGCGGGGAACTGGATTTTTGCCTCCGGCGGCGACAAGACTGCTGCTTCGAACTCGGGTGTGCCCGTGAGCCGCGTCAAGGTTTCGCTGTTCATGCTGACAGCCTGCTGCGCCGCACTGGTGGCGATCATCACGGTGATGGATGCGGGCTCGACCGATGCGCGCCGGGGCTTCCAGAAGGAGTTTGAAGCGATCATCGCGGCTGTGATCGGGGGCTGTTTGCTGACCGGCGGGTATGGGTCTGCTATCGGGGCTTTCTTCGGTTCGATCATCTTTGGCATGGTGGTCATCGGCCTGACCTACACCGATTTCGACCAGGATTGGTTCCAGGTTTTCCTGGGCGCCATGCTGCTGATCGCCGTTCTGTTCAACAACGCGATCCGCAAGCGTGTGACGGGGGAGCGCTGATATGACCGAAGACACCAAGTTCCACCACGGCGACGCGAGCGACGCGGCTCCTATCGTCGAAATGAAGAACATCGAAAAGCACTTTGGCAACATCATCGCTCTGGCCGGCGTCAGCTTTGACGTCAAACCGGGGGAATGCCACTGCCTTCTGGGCGACAACGGTGCAGGCAAGTCGACCTTCATCAAGACCATGTCCGGGGTGCACAAACCCACCAAGGGAGAGATTCTGTTCGAGGGTAAACCATTGCATTTCGACACGCCTCGGGATGCGATGGAGGCGGGTATTGCGACCGTGTTCCAAGACCTTGCGATGATCCCGCTGATGAGCGTGACACGCAACTTCTTTATGGGGCGCGAGCCGACAAAGGGTAAAGGGCTGCTCAAGCGGTTCGACGTTGAGCAGGCCAACGATGTCTGCATGGAAGAGATGCGCAAGATGGGCATCAACCTGCGGGGGCCGGATCAGGCAGTGGGAACGCTGTCTGGTGGTGAGCGTCAGACCGTCGCCATCGCCCGCGCAGTGTATTTCGGTGCTAAGATTCTTATCTTGGACGAACCTACCTCGGCCCTTGGGGTGCGTCAGACCTCGAACGTTCTGGCGACCATTGATCGGGTGCGCAGTCAGGGCGTCGGGGTTGTCTTCATCAGCCACAACGTCCGCCATGCGCTGGCTGTGGGGGATCGCTTTACCGTGCTGAATCGAGGCAAGACCTTGGGCACGGCAAAACGGGGTGAGATCACGCCCGAGGAGTTGCAGGACCTGATGGCGGGAGGTCAGGAAATGGCCGAACTGGAAGGCTCGCTGGGCGGAACGGTTTAACGCCGTTACCCCCCTTTTGGGGTCATCTGACCCAACATCTAACGAAATTGCAGGATTGGCCAAAATGGCCTTGTGTTGAAAGGGATCACAATGGGCAACACAGTCCGACTGACCGCAGCGCAAGCTTTGGTGCGCTATCTGGGTGCGCAGATGAACGAGGCCGGAGAGCCTTTCATTGCAGGTGTCTGGGCCATCTTTGGCCATGGCAATGTGGCGGGGCTGGGTGAGGCGCTGCACGCTGTCAAAGAAAACCTGCCCACCTATCGCGGTCACAATGAACAGACCATGGCGCATTGCGCGATTGCCTATGCCAAACAGATGCGGCGGACGCGGGCGATGGCGGTGACCTCGTCGATCGGGCCGGGCGCGACCAACATGGTGACTGCGGCGGCGTTGGCGCATGTGAACCGCCTGCCGGTTCTGCTGCTACCCGGCGATGTGTTTGCCACACGAGGGCCGGACCCGGTGTTGCAACAGATTGAGAATTTCGGAGACGGGACTGTCAGCGCCAACGACTGCTTCCGCCCGGTCAGCCGTTATTACGATCGCATCTCGCGCTCCGAGCATTTGCTGACCGCTTTGCCGCGCGCTTTCCGCACGATGACGGACCCGGCCGATTGTGGTCCGGTGACGCTGGCCTTCTGTCAGGATGTGCAGGCCGAGGCTTATGAGTATCCCGAAAGCTTCTTTGAACCCCGCGTTTGGTATCAGCGCCGTATCCGCCCGGACGAAGGCGAATTGGCCCGCGCCGTTGCAGCGATCAAGGCTGCCAAACGTCCGGTCATCGTCGCCGGGGGTGGGGTGCATTACTCGGGCGCAACCGACGCGTTGCAAAGCTTTGTCGAAACACACAACGTTCCCGTAGCCGAAACTCAAGCAGGCAAGTCAGCGCTGGCCTGGGACCACCCGCTGAACCTCGGTCCCATCGGTGTGACCGGCGGCGAGCCCGCCAATGACGTTTGCGCCGAGGCTGATCTGGTGCTGGCGGTCGGTACACGGTTGCAGGACTTCACCACTGGCTCCTGGGGCCTGTTCTCGAACCCCGAGCGCGAGATGGTGTGTTTGAACACCGCCGCCTATGACGCAGAGAAACACGGCGCGAAGCCGCTACAGTCCGACGCGCGTGTTGGGTTGGAAGAGCTGGGTGCCGCCATGCAGGGTTACCGCGCAGAACCGGTGGCCGATACCCTCAAGGCCGAGTGGTTCGGCAAGGTCGACAAGCTGACCGATGCGCCCGGTGACGGCAATGCTCTGCCCACCGATATGCAGGTGGTGGGCGCGGTCCAGCGCGCCTCGCATGACGACACGGTCGTGATGTGCGCGGCAGGGACCATGCCCGGCGAGTTGCACAAACTTTGGAAAGCACCGCGCCCCGGAGCCTATCACATGGAATACGGGTTCAGCTGCATGGGGTACGAGATCGCAGGCGCCATGGGCATCAAGATGGCTCAGCCTGAGCGTGATGTGATCTGCTTTACCGGCGACGGCACCTATATGATGGCGAACTCGGAAATGGCGACCGCCGCGATGATGGGTGTCTCATTCACCGTAGTCATCACCGACAACCGGGGCTTCGGCTGCATCAACCGCTTGCAGATGGGTACCGGCGGGGCAGAATTTAACAACCTGCTGGACCACGCGGTGCATGAAACTCCTTCGGCCATCGACTTTGCAGCCCATGCGGCGGCGATGGGGGCGACCTCGGTCAAGGTCAGCTCGATTGCCGAGCTTGAGGAGGCGCTTGCCAAACGTGGTGATATCAAAGGCCCGTATGTGGTGGTCATCGACACCGACCCATACCCCTCGACCGAATATGGCGGCACCTGGTGGGAAGTGGCCGTGCCCGAGGTCAGCATCCGCCCTGAAGTGAACGAAAAACGTGCGGCCTATGAAGTCGCCATCAAGGAAAGAAACACGAAATGAGCGTGAAAATCGGAATCTCTCCGATCGCGTGGCAAAATGACGATCTGCCGGATCTGACCGCCGCCTACACTATGGAGCAGGCCCTGAAAGAAGCGCGCGAAATCGGATATACCGGTGTCGAACGCGGCCAGCGGATGCCCGGCGACACAGAAGGTCTGCGCGCCTATCTCGAAGGCAACAATATTGCGCTTTGCGGCGGCTGGTGTTCCGGTGCGTCGCTGGTCAATGACTTCGCAATCGAACGCGAAGTCGTGCGTGAACAGGTCGAACAGTTCGTGGCGCTGAACAGCCCGTGTATCGTCTATGCCGAGTGCTCCAACACTGTGCAGGGTCAGATCGGAACGCCGGTCAATGACCGCCCCAAACTGTCCAAGGATGAGGTTCTGGCATACGCGGGCAATCTGACCGAGTTGGCGAAATGGATGGCCGATCAGGGTATGACGATGGCCTATCACCATCACATGGGCACGATCATCGAAAGCGAGGATGACGTGAACTGGCTGATGGAGGGGTCAGGCCCCGAGGTGAAGCTGTGCTTCGACACCGGCCACCTGCTGTTCGGTGGCGGCGATGTGATGGCGACGTTGAACCGTTGGGGTGACCGGGTTCATCACGTGCATTTCAAGGATATCCGCCCAGCTGTCGTGCAGGACACGCGCGATAAAAATCGCAGCTTTCTGGATGCAGTGATCGCCGGCGCTTTCACCGTGCCAAGCGATGGCTGCATTGATTTCCAGGCCGTGGCAAATGCCCTCAAGGCGATGGATTACGACGGCTGGATCGTGGTTGAGGCCGAACAGGACCCGGCCAAAGCACCGCCCTACGAGTATTCCAAAATGGGCTACGACCACATTGTCGAGGTTTGCACGCAGGCAGGATTGGAAATCACCGAGTAATACACCGCCCCGAGGGGCAACACCGAAGCCATGAGAAAGGAGCACGTCATGGTGCATCAAGAGCTTGGATATGTCGGCTATTTCGACCGGGAGTCCTGTGATCTGGATGAATTCAAGGTGTTGACCTCTCAGAACCTTTCGGTTGGCGCGGTGCCCCATGCCGCGACCGTGGAAAAGAACGTACCGATCTATGACATGCAGGCGTTGCGCCCGGTGCTGGAACAGCCTGACAAGCGGCGAGCCTTGCTTGCGGAATGGGGTTGGGTACTGGACAAATCCGCCGGGGTGATCGCTCTGAAAGGGGCCTATCCGGATACCTCGGTTATAGATCGGGCCACGGATGTGTTTCGTCAGATCATCGACGAAGAGCGTCGGAGTGGGGCGGGTGAAGGCGACCACTTTGCTGCGTCGGGTGCCAATGACCGGATCTGGAATGCGCTGCAAAAGCAATGTCTGCGCGATCCAGAAGGATTTGCCTTGTATTTCGGGAATACGTCCATCGCCGCCGTCTGTGAGGCATGGCTTGGACCGAATTACCAAGTGACGGCGCAGGTCAATCAGGTACGTCCAGGCGGTAAGGCGCAACAGGCGCATCGGGATTACCACCTCGGCTTTCAAAGCGCGGACAGTGCTGCCCGATACCCCGCACATGTACACCTTGTTACAGCTTCTTTGACGTTGCAGGGCGCGGTTGCCCATTGCGACATGCCGGTGGAAAGCGGGCCGACGAAACTGTTGCCCTTTTCGCAGCTCTATCCGGCGGGCTATTTGGCATTTCACGATGCCGGACATCGGGAATACTTCGAGGATGCCTACGTCCAGTTGCCACTGTCCAAAGGCGACGCAGTGTTTTTCAACCCGGCCTTGTTTCATGCGGCTGGCGAAAACGGCAGCGCCGAAATTCAGCGTATGGCGAACCTGCTGCAAATCTCTTCGGCGTTTGGGCGCGCGATGGAGGGTGTGGATCGTCAGGCGATGTCTATTGCGGTCCTCCCATCGCTCATTGCGTTGACACAGCGTGGCAGTCTGAGTGCGGCTCAATTGGATGCAGCGATCGCTGCGACGGCTGAAGGCTACCCGTTCCCGACTAATCTGGACACCGATCCTCCAATCGGGGGCAATGCACCGGAGAGCCAGGCGGATGTCCTGCGCAGCGCTGTCGGGGAAAGCTGGGCCGAGGCGCGGCTGGCCGAGGCGCTTTCGGCCCTGCATCGAAGGCAAGCTGCCTAAAACAAGAACCGGGCGGTCCATTGACCGCCGTCCAAGGAGACAAAAATGGCAGATCTGCTCAAGAAACCCTTTGGCGCGCGCGGCAAGGCTCATGACATCACCCCGGCCAGCGCTGGGTGGCGGTATGTCGGGTTTGGCCTTTACAACCTTCGGGCAGGCGATACGGCCACTGAGGCCACGGGGGATCGAGAGGTCATTCTGGTCATGGTTGAAGGCAAGGCGCAGATCACCAGTGCCGGGCGAGACTGGGGCGTTTTGGGCGACCGGATGAATGTATTCGAAAAGACGCCGCCGCATTGCCTGTACTTGCCCAATGGAACGGAATGGGAGGCCGTGGCCGAAACCGATTGCGTTATCGCCGTGTGTTCGGCCCCAGGGAAGGGCGGCCACGAAGCGCGCCGCATCGGACCCGATGGCATCACCCTGACCGAGCGCGGCAAGGGTGTGAACACCCGCTACATCAACAACATCGCGATGGAGGCTGAGGATTATGCCGACAGCCTGCTAGTGACCGAGGTGTTCACGCCAAGCGGCCATTGGTCGTCCTACCCCAGCCACCGCCATGACGAGGATGATTACCCCCGTATTACCTATCTGGAAGAAACCTATTACCACCGCCTCAACCCGGCCAATGGGTTTGGCATCCAACGCGTTTACACAGATGACGGCCAGTTGGATGAGACGATGGCGGTGTCCGATGGCGATGTTGTGACCGTCCCGCGTGGCCATCACCCTTGCGGTGCGCCCTATGGGTTTGAAATGTACTACCTTAACGTCATGGCCGGGCCTTTGCGGAAATGGCGCTTTGTTGCGGCCCCCGAGGTCGAGTGGATCATGGAGCGTGACGGATGACCCAAGACTTTGCCACCTACCCCAGCCTGAACGGAAAGACCGTCTTCATCACTGGTGGGGCAGGCGGCATCGGTGCAGAAACGGTCCGGGCCTTCGCGGCGCAAGGTGCCAAGGTCGGGATTCTGGATATTGACGCGGACGCAGGGCACGCGCTGCTGGCGGAGGTGGACGGCGAGCACGCCTTCGTCCAATGCGATCTGCGCGATATCGAGGCGTTGCGTATCGCGTTGGCGGAACTGACGGACGAGCTTGGTACGGCTCATGTGTTGGTCAACAATGCAGCGCATGACGACCGGCACGACTGGCGCGAGGTGACGCCGGGCTACTGGGACGAACGCATGGCGACCAATATCCGCCATATGTTTTTCGCCATCCAATCCGTCGCGCCCGCGATGATCCAACGCGGCGGTGGGTCCATCGTCAACATTGGCTCGAATTCCTGGTGGGAAGCGGGCGCTGGTTTCCCTGCCTATGCCACTGCGAAATCCGCCGTACATGGCCTGACCCGCACCATGGCACGTGAATTGGGGGATCACCGCATCCGCGTCAACACCGTGGTGCCCGGGTGGATCATGACCGATCGACAGAAAGACCTGTGGGTTACGCCAGAGGCTTTGGCCAAACAGGTCGATCGTCAATGCCTGCCCGATCCAATTGATCCGGTCTATGTCGCGCGGATGGTGGTGTTTCTGGCCTCAGATGATGCCGCCATGTGCAGTGCGGGAAATTTCATGGTCGAAGGCGGATCAATCTGAACGCCCACCTCCGGAGGTCTGGCATGTCCCAAACATTCCAACTGGCGGCCTGTGCCGAAATGCTCTGGCTGGATAAGCCAAGGGACTGGCGCGTTGCGCGCCTGACGGAAATGGGCTTCGGTGTGGGTCTGTGGAACTGGCCTGAGCTGGACCTTGGAAAACTCGAACGCATCGGTGCGAACTACACTATTATGAACGGTTATCTCGAGGGCCGTCTGGCCGATGATGTGGGTGCGGATTTGTTGCTCGAATCCGCGCGCGAAACAGCGCAGATCGGCAAGCGATTGGGTGTGGATCGTTTGAATCTGCACGGTACGGGATTAGGCGATGGCGGTATTCCTATCTGGCAGCACGAAACCGTCACCGGGAATATGTGGCTAAAGGCGCAGGACACGCTGAACCGCATCTGCGACTTGGCCGAAGAAGAGGGTGTGGTGTTTACGCTGGAAAACCTGAACCTGTTAGATCACCCCGGATGCCCCTTTGGTTCGACAGCGGATGTGTTGGCGCTGGTCTCAGCTATTGATCGCCCCCAATTGCGCATCAACCTCGACCTGTACCACACGCAAATCGGCGAGGGTGATCTGATCCGATGGTGCGAGAAGTGCTTGCCGTGGATTGGAGAAGTTCAAGTTGCCGATAACCCAGGCCGATGTGAACCCGGGAGCGGTGAAGTCAATTATGCCGCCGTTGCGCGGGCGTTGAACAATATGTGCTATCGTGGACCGGTCGGGATGGAGGCCTTCGCGGCAGGCGATCCGGATGACGCTCTTGAAGCCTTCCGAAGCGCCTTTACCCTCTGAAAGCTTATCTCTGCGGCGGAGCGCCAAAGGCGCGAATGACCGCGCGCGCGGCAACTTCAACCGGGTCGTGGGTCTCTTTCAGGATGGTCACACGGTCAAACCTGTCGGGGTCGCGGTTTACTGCCTCTCGTAAGGCAGCGCCAAAGGCCATGCGCAATTCGGTCCCGATGTTGAACTTGCAGATCGAGGTCTCGCGGGCGAGGCGCGCACGTTGCTCGAGCGGTACGCCTGAGCCGCCATGGATCACCAATGGTACCTCGGTCATGGTGTCGATCTTGCGGATACGGTCCTCGTCCAGACCGCCTTCCTTGTTCTGCTGCAGATGGACGTTGCCCACTGAAATGGCCATCGCATCGACACCGCTCTCACGCGCGAATTGCGCGGCCTCAGCCGGGTCTGTCCCGTTTGAGCCTTCTCCACCCGAGTAGCCAACGAATCCGATCTCACCCTCGCAGGAGATTCCAGCCGCATGGGCCATCTCGGCAATCGCAGCGGTCTCGTCGATATTTTGCTGCAATGGTTTGCGAGAGCCGTCGAACATCAGTGACGTAAACCCACTGTCCAAAGCGATCTTGCATTCTTCGAACGTATAGCCGTGGTCCAGATGGGCGACCACGGGGACCGAGGCATTCTCGGCGAGATGGCGGAACATCTTGCCCAGAATGGGCAGCGGCGTGTACTCGCGACAGCTGGGCCCGGCCTGCAGGATTACGGGGGCGTTTTCGGCCTCAGCCGCAGCCACATAGGCACGCATGTCTTCCCAGCCGAGGGTCACCAACCCTCCCACGGCATAGCCTTGTTCGTACGCTGGTTGCAGGACGTCTTTCAATGTGACGAGGGTCATTTGAACTTCGCGATCATGTCTTTGATGCCCGGGATCGTTTCGATCTGGTAGGCATGCGTTGGCTGGAAGTATTGCACCAAAGAACGCTGGCTGAGACCGCCGAGAATGGTGAAATAGTACATCTCGTACCCAGGCAGCACACAGCAGGGGTGATAGCCCTTGTCGATGCAGATCGTGGATCCGTCGACGATGTGATAGGCGTCGCCGGGCTCGTTATCTTCACGCTGCAACATCTGCAGTCCCGAGCCCCAGTTGGGCTTGAAGCGGAAATTATAGGTCTCGTCATGGCGAGACTCATCAGGAAGGCGGTTGGTGTCATGCTTGTGGCTGGGGAAACCGGACCAGCCGCCCTGACCAACAGTGAACAACTCGCTGACCAGTAGGCGCCCCACCTTGTCATGCTGCTTCTGGCCGAGGATGTGTTTGATCTTGCGGTGGGTTTTGGTGTCGTCGCTGCCATACTGAACAAGGTCGTGCTCGCGGACGTCGAATGGCTCGAGCACCTTGTCGTACTTGGCGCCAGCGATAAAAACTTCAGTCTCGTCTGAAACGCAAACCAATTGGGCCTTGGCACCGACAGGCACGTACACCCCTTCCGGTTCGCCATCCCACACGTCTTCACCCCGGTTGCCTAGCTTGGCGAATTGAACGCCTTCGACGTCAACATCGACGCTGCCGGTGGCGGGGACGATGCAGGTCTCGTAACCCGGCACTTGGTATTCGAACGCTTCGCCCTTTTTCAGTTTGACGATGTTGAAATAATTCAGCGGCACGGTCGGGTCTTCTGCATCGACGATGGGTTTGTTCTGATTGTCATAGGGTGCGATATGCATGGGAAACTCCTATGTGGTCGGGCCGGGATGTTCGGCAAGAAACGTATTCAGTTCCGGCGTTGTGGGCATGGCAGGCGCGCAACCGGGCTGCGACACTACGATCGAGGCACAGGCGGAACCGCGCATGACGGCGTCCTCCAGTGGGTGCCCCGCCGCGATTGAGGCCAGAAGCCCGGCCATGAAACTGTCACCTGCGCCGTTGGGTTTAACAGCGGTGACAGGGTAGATGCCGGTGTGGATCTCCTGACCGTCCGCCAGAGTGACCGCGCCTTTCTCACCCATCTTGTAGATGACGATGCGGCCCGGTTTCTCGGCCAATTCCTTGGCTTTGGCGAACCCTTTGTCGATGCTACCGGCCATGAACCCGAACTCTTCATCATTTCCAACGATCAGGTCGCTGGCCTCTCCGGCGCGGGACAGGACATCGGCGGCCACCTCGGGCGAGGGCCAACTGTAGGGACGGTAGTCGATATCGAAAATGATCGGCAGGCCAGCCGCGCGGGCGTTGTCGAAGGCACGGAACGTGGCACTGCGTGACGGCTCGGCTGCGAATACGGTTCCGGCTGAGATCACCGCCGAGAACGAGGTATAGTCGACCTTGTCCATATCCTCTTCGGTGACCTGAAAATCAACGGCACCGTTGCGATAGATGACGTTCTGGAAGTTTTTGATCCGGCTTTCGTAAACGGCCAGAGACATACGGTATTCGCCACCCAGAACGCGGATAAAGGATGTGTCCACGCCGTAATGCCGCAACCGGTTCAGGCAGAACCGCCCCACCGCATCATCCGAGACCGAAGTGATCAGCGACGCCTGACTGCCCAGCTTGACCAGACCGGCGCAAATATTCGCGGAAGACCCACCCAGATCGGCGTGAAACGTATCGGCATCCTCGCTTTTCACACCGACAGGGTCGGCGTACAGGTCCATTCCCGCACGCCCTAGCACGGCAAAGCGGTTTCCTTTGATACCGTCTATCAAAGCGCTCACGTCATATCCTCCGGCAAATTGGGGTCGGCAAAGTTTGGACCTTGCGTTGAATCGATTCACACGATACTGATTTTGCAACCGGTTGCAATAGTATGTTCGGAGCCGTGACAGATGCCTGAAATCGGAATTGGAATCGTAGGTGGCGGCTATATGGGCAAGGCCCATTCCGTTGCGATGTCGGCCGTGGGCGCCGTGTTCAACACGGCGCTGCGCCCGCGTCTTGAGATGATCTGTGCTTCGACCCCTGAAAGCGCCGAACGGTACCGGACTGCCTACGGGTTCAGGCGTGCGACCGAGGATTGGCGGGTGCTGGTCAACGACCCGGCGGTCGAGGCCGTAGTCATTGCCTCGCCGCAGGAAACGCATCGTCAAATCGCCGAGGCGGCCTTTGCGCTGGGAAAACCGGTGCTGTGCGAAAAGCCTCTGGGTGCGTCGATGGAGGATGGTGCCGCCATGGTCTCCGCGGCTGAGGCGGGGGGTGTCACCAACATGGTTGGCTTCAACTATGTTCGCACGCCAGCCACACAATACGCGCGCAAGCTGATCGCGGACGGCGAGTTGGGTGACATTACGTGGTTCCGTGGCGAACACACCGAGGATTTCTTTGCCGACCCCGAAGCTCCGGCGACATGGCGCACTACGGGAATGGCGAACGGAACCATAGGCGACCTTGCCCCTCATATGGTCAACGGAGCTTTGGCCTTGATGGGGCCGATCAAGGCCGTCATGGCCGAGGTGGAAACCGTTCACGAAACCCGCCCCGGCGGTAAGGTCACCAATGATGACCATGCCCAGATCATGTGCCGGTTCGAAAACGGCGCAATGGGCAATATCTATGTCAGCCGCATCTCGACCGGTCGCAAGATGGGCTATGCGTATGAGATTTCTGGCACCAAGGGCGCGCTTCGGTTCGATCAGGAGGATCAGAATGCTCTGTGGTTTTATCGCCGCGAAGGCCCCGAGGCGCAGCGCGGATTCACCAAGATCCTGACCGGCCCAGAACACCCGGATTACGAACAGTTCTGTCAGGGTCCCGGACACGGTACCGGATATCAGGACCAGATCATCATCGAAGCCAAGGATTTTCTTGAGGCGATTCATACCGGCCAACCGATCTGGCCCACCTTCCGCGACGGACATGAAGTCAACCGGGTGCTGGCCGCGGCATTGGCTTCGTCCGAGCGCCAATCATGGCAAGACATCCGCGATTACTGATCGCGAAACCGTTAAAACCTTAAGAGAGACCAAGACCATGGCAAAGCTGAGATGGGGTATGATCGGTGGAGGCGAAGGCAGCCAGATCGGGCCCGCCCACCGTCTGGGGGCATTGGCGGACGGGATGTTCGAATTCACTGCTGGCGCGCTGGATCACCGCCCCGACGTAGGCCGCGAATATGCGCAGCGACTGGGTGTCACCGCTGATCGCGCCTATGGCGACTGGCAGGAGATGCTGGCCGGTGAAAGGAACCGCGCAGACCGGGTTGATCTGGTGACGATTGCCACGCCCAATTCCACTCATTTCGAGATCGCCAAGGCTTTTCTGGAGGCCGGATTCAACGTGCTGTGCGAAAAGCCGATGACCATGACCGTGGAGGAGGGCGAAGAGATCGTTCGCGTCGCCGAAGCCTCGGGTAAAATCTGCGCGGTGAACTACTGCTATTCCGCCTATCCGATGGTGCGCCAGGCACGTGCGATGGTGCGGGCGGGCGACATTGGAAAGGTGCGTCTGGTCGTGACCAATTTCAGCCACGGCCATCATGGCGATGCCACCGATGCCGACAACCCGCGGGTGCGCTGGCGCTATGACCCGGCAATGGCTGGTGTCTCGGGCCAATTCGCCGATTGCGGCATCCACGCGCTGCACATGGCCAGCTTCATCTGCGACGATGAGGTGAAGACGCTGTCTGCCGACATGGCCTCGACCATCTCCAGCCGCGAGTTGGAGGACGATGCAATGGTCAACTTCCGAATGGAGGGCGGAACAGTGGGTCGTTTGTGGACCTCGTCCGTGGCAATCGGGCGACAGCATGGGTTCGACATTCAGGTGTTCGGTGAAACCGGCGGTCTGCGTTGGGCGTCCGAACAACCGAACCAGCTAATCTATACCCCCGTCGGTGGCCGTACGCAGATCATTGAAAAAGGAGAGGGCGGTCTGCACGACGAAGTGCAACGTCTATCCCGTGTGGCGATTGCGCACCCGGAAGGTTTCCCGCTCGCCGTCGCCAATATCTATTGCGACATGGCGGACGCGATCCGGGGAGAGGCGCGCGACGGCCTGCCCGGCGCGTCGGATGGCGTTCGATCCATTGCCGCCGTGCACGCGGCGGTCGCGTCGGGTAAAGAGGATGGCGCCTGGAAAGACGCGCGCCCGCCGATGTTCCGGTAATCAGGGGCGGGGCCGTAGCGTGCCCCGCTCAATCACCCGACAGGGGAATATCCGCGCTTCGGGATAGCGTCTCGGGTCCTTCAGCATCTCCTCAACCAGATCGACGGACGAGGTAATGATCTGCTTGATCGGCTGGTGGATCGTGGTCAGGTCGATGCTTTCCCAACGCGACATCTCCATGTCGTTCAGGCCGATGATGCCAATATCCTCGCCCGGTTTCAGCCCGTGGTCGCGAAGGGCTGACAGTGCCCCGATGGACAGGATATCGTCGCCGCAAAAATAGCCCCCAGCCGGGGTGCCCGACAGCAGTCGCAGCATCTCGCTGCGACCGGCTTCAAAGGAATAGTTGTCGGCGAAGGAGTGAGATACTTCGAGGCCGGAGTGCTTCTCGACCTCTTCCATGAAACCGCGATACCGGTCCATGGCCGAAGTTGCGTTCTGCGGCCCGCCCAGATACGCCACACGCCGATACTCGCGCGTCAGCAATTCGCGCGCCGCCATGCGCCCGCATTCGACGTTATCGATCCCCACGACATGAACCTCGGGGGACGTGGCTGAGCGTCCGAAGGTATGCACCACCGGTACGCCCGCATCGTGGAACGCCTTGGCAAAACTGGGCGGCAGGGTAGATGAGGCCACAATTGCGGCATCCACCGAATACTGCCGCAACATCCGAACCGAATTGGCGGGTTCGGTCTCGTCCGTCAGGTTAACGATAAGCGGTCGCAGCCCACGTTCCTGCAAAGCGCGGGTGAACTGGTCGAACACTTCCAGGAAAATCGGGTTGTGAAAGTTGTTCGAAATCAACCCGATCAGCTTGGTCCGTCCAGTGGTCAGCGAGGACGCCAGCGCGTTGGGGCTGTATCCCAGTTCTTTGGCGGCCTTTTCAACCTTGCTGCGGGTCTTGGCCGAAACCGATGCGCCCTCGGTAAAGGTCCGCGAAACGGCCGAGCGTGACACACCGGCAAGTGCGGCTACGTCTTTCAGGGTGACACTCATGACGAGCACCCGAGGAACGTGGGAGGGCTGTTAAGTGATGTCATGAGTGAAATACTATGCATCATTGTTCAAAACTTGCAATCGGTTGCAAGATCACGCCACGACCGTTGTCAGATTAGTGGCCGTTCAATGATAAAGAGGTGGATGGTGGGTGATGAGAGACTCGAACTCCCGACATCTTCGGTGTAAACGAAGCGCTCTACCAACTGAGCTAATCACCCGTGACGGTGCATGTAGCCAAGCCTGCGCGCGGGTGCAAGAGGGTCTGGCACAATTTCTTTGCTTCAGTACCAGATCATTCTGATATGAGTGCCGGCAGCCCCGGTGAAATCCGTTCATTTTCCGCAGGCTGCGCCCCCGGTCCTCGGGAAAGCTACTTGCGCGCCCCCCGCTGCCTCAGATATCCCCGAAGAGATTGCAACCTTCCAGACGGGAGAGCACATGATCCTGTCCCTTGCCCGCCGATTTGTCGTCGCGGCCGTGGTTTTGGGTACTTTGACGCTGGCTCCGGTTCGGGCCGGTGCGGTGGAAATATTGGTGTTCGCTGCAGCCAGCCTGAAGACCGCTTTGGATGAGATCACACCAGCTTTTGAGCGCCAGACTGGGCATGAAGTCACGGTGTCTTACGCGGCTTCGTCCGTGTTGGCGCGGCAGATTCAGTTGGGCGCTCCGGCGGATTTGTTCATTTCCGCCAATGTGGATTGGATGGATGTCCTGCAGGATCAGGGTTTGATGGACACGACCTCGCGAGTGGATCTGCTGGGCAATGGGCTGGTCCTGATCGGAGGGACTAATCAGGAGCAGATTGGTGTAGTTCAACCGGAGACCGACTTGTCCGCTGCACTGGATGACGGATATCTGGCAATGGCCTTGGTCGATGCTGTTCCGGCGGGTATTTACGGCAAGGCCGCATTGCAGAGCCTCGGTCTGTGGGGAGAAGTTCAGGACCAGGTTGCGCAAACCGACAATGTCCGTGCGGCGTTGGCATTGGTTGCGGCGGGGGCGGCACCGCTGGGGATTGTCTACCGTTCGGACGCGCAGGTCGAAAACCGGGTTCAGGTCGTGGCGTCTTTTTCATCGGATTTGCATCCGCCGATCATATACCCGGCAGCCGTGACTGAATCTGGTGCGCCCGAAGCGACGGCGTTTCTGGATTATCTTCAATCGGATGCGGCCCGAACAATCTTTTTAGAACAGGGCTTTGCCCTGCCGGATAGTTAACGCATGGGGTGGCTGGGGCCCGCTGAACTTGAGGCGCTGAAGCTGTCGCTGCGCGTGTCCTTCTGGGCCACGCTGGTGACCTTGCCCTTCGGTATCTTTGTAGCCTACGCGCTTGCAAGATGGCGGTTTCCCGGCAGGCAGTTACTGAACGGATTGGTGCATCTGCCGCTGATTCTACCGCCTGTTGTGACCGGGTATCTGCTGCTGCTGACTTTCGGCATTCAGGGTCCGCTGGGCAAGCTGCTGGCCGAGTTTGGGATCGTCGTGGCGTTTCGCTGGACCGGTGCGGCGCTGGCGGCGGGCATCATGGCCTTTCCTTTGATGGTTCGGGCCATTCGCCTGTCGATAGAGGCGGTAGACCCCAAACTGGAACAAGCCGGGGCAACACTGGGTGCGTCGCGTGTATTCGTTTTCGCCACCGTCACCCTTCCAATGATCCTGCCGGGTGTGATCGCCGGGGGTATCCTCGCCTTTGCTAAAGCAATGGGTGAGTTCGGAGCCACGATCACTTTCGTCTCGAACATTCCAGGTCAGACACAAACATTGCCCTCGGCAGTCTATGCGTTCCTGCAGGTGCCAGGAGGGGAGGGGGCCGCGACCCGGCTGGTTGTTGTCTCAATCATTGTCGCTATGGGGGCGCTATTGCTTTCGGAATATGTCGGTCGTCGTGCCGCGGCTAAGGTGTCTGGACTATGAGCCTGTCTGTCCGCTTGCAGCATGAATTGCCCGATCTCAAGCTGGATCTTAGCTTTGACGCACCTCCTGGCGTAACGGTTTTGTTTGGTCGGTCAGGGTCGGGCAAAACCACGGTAGTCAATGCAGTTGCGGGTCTGTTGCGGCCAAAGGCCGGGCGTATCGCCGTCAACGAGTGGGAACTGTTCAACACCGAAAAGAACCTCTGGCTGCCGCCACATCGTAGGCGTTTGGGCTATATCTTTCAGGAAGGCCGCCTGTTTCCGCATCTGACCGTGCGGCAGAATCTGGCCTATGGTCGTTGGTTCGCGCCAAGACGCGCGCGACGTGAAAACCCGCACAAAGTGATCGAGATGCTGGGCATCGGGCACTTGCTGGATCGCCGCCCTGCTGGTCTGTCGGGCGGAGAAAAACAGCGTGTTGCCATTGGTCGCGCGCTGTTGGCCAGCCCTCGGTTGATTTTGGCCGATGAGCCTTTGGCGGCACTGGATGACGCGCGCAAGTCTGAAATTCTGCCCTATTTCGAACAGCTGCGGGATGAAGTCTCGGTGCCCATTCTCTACGTCACCCATTCGGCGGCCGAGGTTGCGCGGCTGGCGACATCCGTGGTTGCGTTGCAGGAGGGAAAAGCGGTGCGGCACGGCCCGGCCTCCGAGGTGATGGCTGACCCGTCTGTGGCCCCCGCAGGGGTGCGGGCCGTGGGGGCGGTGCTGAATGTCCGCGTAAGGGAACACCATGCCGACGGATTGACCGAGCTGGAGGCCGGAGGGGCGCGCTTGTTCCTACCACGTATCCCGCATCGTGTCGGGGAAGAGTTGCGCATTCGCATTCCCGCGCAAGAGGTCATCCTGTCAAACAAAAGACCTGAAGGGTTGTCAGCCCTGAACATGCTGGAAGGTGCGGTGGATACGATCCGAGCTGGCGACGGGCCGGGTGCCATTGTCTCGGTAAAAACTCCGGCAGGACCGGTGCTGGCGCGCGTTACCCGCCGTTCGGTCGAGGCGCTGCGGTTGGAGCCAGGCAAGCCCTGTTTCGCGGTGATCAAGACAGTGGCCTTGGCACCGCAGGATGTCGGCGGCCGGGTGACCGCACCTTAGATCAGTGCCGAATACCCTGTGTTTTATTGGCGGAATTTCACAGCAGTTCTGGGAGGATATCCTGTTTTAGCTGTACCCCGACATAAAGCGGACAGTTGAAAGTTGCGGCCGGAAGGTCGCAAGCTTTACTCAACGAGTTTGCCCTCTATGATTCTGAGCAGGGTCAGAGTTTTAAGTTAAGGACTTTTTGCCATGCGGTTTTCCAAAGTTTTAGGCGTTGGTGTTCTGGCGTTACTGCCTGCACTGGCGCATGCGACCGGGTTCGGGATTGGGTTCGGTTTAAACCCCGCCTTTCGTGCGACGGTTACCCCGTTGAAAGATGGCACCTATCAGGTGGCAACGCACGGCTCGTCGGCGGCGATTGCATACTGGTGTGGCATCGGTGATTTCGCCATCCGCACCCTGCGCGTGCCGACAACCCAACGAATTTATGTCTCGCGAGCTTATGAAAAGCAGACCCGGACCGTGCAGTTTTCGATGACACCGCCCGAGGGCGCCGACACCTCTAAGAGTTATTCGATCACGGTCAGTCGCGTAGGTGAGAATATGTCGGCCAGCGGGGCAAGGAGCCACTGCTTCGACAATATTATGGATTTTGATTTCTAATCGCAGATCAAACCCATTTCGCCAATGGCGGCAGGCTCATCAGCACAGCATCTGGGTCGTGGCCGGTTTCCAGCCCGAACTTGGTGCCCCGATCATAAACCAGGTTGTATTCGGCATAGAGCCCCCGATGTACCAGCTGAGTGTTCTTATCGTCGTCGCTAAATCCCTGCACACGGCGTTTTTCAACCAGCGGTACGAAGGCTGGCAGAAAGGCGCGGCCGATGTCTTGCGTCAGCGCAAAATCAGTTGCCCAGTCACCGGTGCAGTAGTCATCCATGAAAATCCCGCCGACACCACGGGCGCGCTTGCGGTGCGGTATATAGAAATACTCGTCGGCCCATTCTTTCAGGCGCGGGTAATGCCCCGGCCCGTGCGGGTCCAGATGGGCCTTTTGCGTGCCGTGAAAATGAGCTGTGTCGGCTTCGTATTCGATGCAGGGGTTCAGGTCTGACCCGCCGCCGAACCACCACGCATGCGGAGTCCAGAACATGCGGGTGTTCATGTGCACCGCAGGAACATGGGGGTTCTGCATATGCGCGACCAGTGAAATGCCCGAGGCCCAGAATCGCGGGTCATCGGTCATGCCCGGAATACCCTTACGCGTAGCCATCGCCTGCTGCGCCCTTGCACCCAGCGTGCCGTAAACAGTTGAAATATTGACGCCTACCTTCTCGAACACGCGGCCGCCGCGCATCACCGACATCAACCCGCCGCCTGCGTCCGAACCATCTTCGGACTGCCGCGTGGTTTCTTTGACCTCGAATTTTCCGGGCCTGGCGTCTGAAAATGGTCCCTTATCGTGGCTGTCTTCCAGCGCTTCAAAAGTGACTACGATCTCGTCGCGCAATTGGCGAAACCAGGCGGAGGCGGTGGATTTTTCAGTGTCGAGCATAAGAATCAGTGTGCCGGTGCTGCAACGGGGTCCAGCAGGGTGCGGCCGCCGTCAATTGTCAGGATTTGCCCCGTGATGAATCCGGCTGCGTCCGAGGCGAGGAACTGCGCGGTTTCGGTTAGCTCGGTCGGGGCGGCAATCCGGGCCAGCGGTGTGTGTTTCTCGATATCGTCCCGGAAATCGCGGTTCTCTTTTAGAGTGGACTGTAGCGAAGCGCTCATCACCGAACCCAGAGCAATCGAGTTCACCCGGATGCGGTTCGGAGCCAGAGCCACAGCCAGCGAGCGTGTCATCTGGTCCAACGCTGCGGTTGACACGGAATAGGCCATCAGATCGGGGTGGGTGCGCCGCGCGGCAATCGAGGAGAGGTTGATGATTGAGCCGGCGACACTGTCTTCGTCGTCTCCAGCCTGTTTGATCATCCGTTTGGCCACGATCTGGCTCAGGCGCAGGGCGGGCATCAGGTTCTGATTCAACAGTGTGCGGACCGAGTCATCCTCGGGGTCCAGCGGGTCCGAAGGGATCACCTGCCGCGCGCCGTTTATCAGGATATCCACCTGGTCGAACGCATCGATGGTGGCCGAAAGCAGGTTGGCAATGGTCAGCTTTTCCCGCAGATCGCCGGCAAAGAAACGAATGTTGCTGTCATCAGCCTGTTCACCCAGTTCCTCAGCCAGCCGCTTTTCGTCTATGTCGGCAAACATGACGTTGGCACCCGCATCGGCAAAGTGACGCCCGATTGCCAAACCAACGCCAGTGGCACCGCCGGTCACGATTGCGGACTTGCCAGCTATGGAAAAGGACATGCTAATACTCCTGAGTTGCAGCGCAGGTTAGCCGGGATCACCGTCGAGGGCGAGAGGCATGAAAGACCTTGAACCGATTGTCGCCGGTCACTTCTTCGACCTGGGCAAAAGTGTCGGCCAGCGTGGTTTCATAGGGCAGATGGCGGTTGGCCACCAACCACAGTGCACCATTTCGGGTGAGGTTCTTAGCAGCCGAGGTGATGAAGCCTCGCCCCAGCGCCGGATCGGCATTGCGTGATGTGTGAAAGGGTGGGTTCATCACCACGGAATCTATGGGCTCGGACGCGCGCCATGTTACTGCGTCAGCCCAATGAAATTGCGCGCGGGGGTCGGATACATTGGCGCGGGCGCAGGTCAGGGCGGTGTGATCGGCCTCGACCAAATGCAACGATTTCAGCCCGGGGGCCTGCAGCAAGCCTGCCGAAAGAAATCCCCATCCGGCGCCCAGATCGGCGATGCGTGCACCCAGCTTGTCAGGCAATGCCGACAGCAACAGGGCCGAGGCCGGATCGACGCCATCGGCGGAAAAAACACCGGGCGCGGTTTGGAAGCCGTCAACGGTCTGATGCTCGGGCGCGGCCCAATCGACGAACGCCTTTGCATCCGATTGGAACCAAAAAATCTTGCCATGCGCCTTCGAGATTGGCCCCTCGATCGAAACGCGCTTGCGAATGTCTTTCAGTAGACTATCCACGCCATCGGTCTTGGCGCCGTCCACGACAATTGTGCCACTGGCAAGGGTGCAGGCCTGTTGAATCATCGAACGAGCCAATGCTTTGGCGCGCGGCAAGACTACGATTGCGTCGTTGCAAGGGCCTTGCGCTTCTGGGGTAACTGAGAATCCCAGATTGGCGAAATGGTCGTGAAAGGGTTTGAAGGGCTGCACGACCTGCGTCTCACGGGGCAAAGCTGACAAGTCACTGGTCAATGAAGGCCCAAGCACCGTTAGCGGTTGCGTCAGCGTCAGACCGCTTTGCAGGGCGAGATCAAGGCGAGGGGACATAAGCGATACTGGTCAGAGCGGCGCAGCCTTACTCTTCCCGTTCCATTGTGCATTGCAAGGGGTGCTGGTGCCTGCGGGCAAAGTCCATGACCTGACCCACTTTGGTTTCGGCTATCTCGTGGCTGAACACGCCAACGACTGCGACGCCTTTTTTGTGGACGGTCAGCATGATCTCGAATGCTTGCGCGTGGGTCATACCAAAGAAGCGCTCCAGCACGTGTACGACGAACTCCATCGGCGTGTAGTCGTCATTCAACAGCAGAACCTTGTACAGCGGCGGACGCTTGGTCTTGGGGCGCGTCTCAACCAGAACGGACGACTCGCCGTCGTCGTCGTCCGATTTGTCAGACATCATCCATTGGTGTTCAAGCATCGCGTCCTACTGTCCGATTCAGGCTTCGATTTATCTGAGCGCTTATATAACGTCGAACAGGCCAGAGAAAAGAGCCTGCAGGACGTATTCGACATGGGTCAGAACCTTAACACAATCGGTTTCGATGCGGATGATACTTTATGGCACAATGAGCGATTTTTTCAGCTCACGCAGGCCTATTTCACGGATTTGTTGGCCGATCATGCCGATCGGGACCACCTGTTGGAGCGCTTGTTGGAGGCCGAAAAGCGAAACATCCGGCACTACGGGTACGGAATCAAGGGCTTTACTCTGTCGATGATCGAAACCGCCATAGAAGTGACAGAGGACCGCGTTCCAGCCTCGGTCGTTCGTCAATTGATCGAAGCCGGGCAAGAGATGCTGGCCCACCCAATCGAACTTCTGCCTTTTGCGCGTGACGCAATTGAGAGCGTGGCGGCGACGCATCAAGTCGTGCTGATTACCAAGGGTGATCTGATTGATCAGGAGCGGAAACTGGCGCAGTCGGGCTTGGGTGAGTTGTTTGACGGGGTCGAGATCGTGTCTGAAAAAAGGCCGCAGACCTACCGGCAGATTTTTGATCAATACAAAGGTGGTCCTGCCGCCGCGATGATGGTCGGTAATTCAATGCGCTCGGATGTGGTGGCACCAATTCAGGCAGGGTGCTGGGGCGTGTATGTGCCGCACGGGCTGGTCTGGGAAGTCGAGAAAGCTGAGAAGCCATCTGATAACCCGCGATTCCACGAATTGCAGAATTTGGGTCAGCTTGCAGAGCTTGTTCATGAACTGAGCTGATGTTGCTGATTGGTCTCAGTTGCGAAAAAAACAGTGTTGGGCGGCGACAAATTCTGGTCATTTTCATTGATTTGGTGGGGTTCTGGTCGTGCTCGGCCACATGTAGTGTGGGTCGTCCGGCTTAACAAACCGTGAATTTATGAGCTTTTTGTTTATTTCACCGGACCCCTGTGTTAGCCTGATCGCTAATAAAATAATTTTTTAGCTGACCGGGAAAACCCGGCGGCGTGAGGTAGACAGAGGCAAAGATCGTGCAGGTTCGGCGGACAGTTCCGGCCCGAATGGGCTTATTTCTTATAGCATGCTTGTGGCTGCTCTCGTTTGCGCCATTGCAAGGGGTTGCAGCGCCTTATGCGGCGATGGTGATCGACGCACGCACCGGCGAGGTGCTGCATTCGCGCAACGCTGATACGCGGTTGCATCCGGCTTCTCTGACCAAAATGATGACGCTCTACATCGCGTTCGAAGCGGTGCGGAATGGAGAGATCGAATTGGATACGCCGGTTCGCATCACTAAAAAAGCAGCGTCCGAACCGCCCTCGAAGCTAGGTCTTCGTACGGGCCAAACTATCGCGTTCCGCTATCTGATCCGTGCGGCTGCGGTTAAGTCGGCAAATGATGCCGCCACCGCCATCGGCATTGCGATCAGTGGCTCCGAGGCCGCTTTTGCGCGCCGCATGACCCGCACCGCCAAGGCGATGGGCATGAGCCGGACGACCTTTAAAAACGCGCATGGCCTGACAGAATCGGGCCACCTGTCCACCGCGCGCGACATGACCACACTGGGTCGCCACCTACTTTATGATTACCCGCAGTACTATAACCTGTTCTCGCGTCAATCGACCCATGCGGGGATCAAAACGGTTCCTAACACAAACCGCCGTTTGCTGGCTGCCTATAAGGGCGCAGACGGAATCAAGACCGGCTACACCCGTGCTGCGGGATTCAATCTGGTTGCCTCGGCCAAGCGCAAAGATGAACGCATTATTGCTACCGTCTTTGGTGGTAAGTCCGGCGCATCCCGCAACGCCAAAGTGGCTGAACTGTTGGATATGGGTTTTCGTCGTGCCCCGTCACGCGCGCCAATTCGTAAACCAGCTCGCCCGGCCTATGCTGGCAATGTCGGTTTGGGGGCAACGGTTGCTGCCCTGACCGGAGCGCCGAACTCGAGCCTACGCCCTGTGTTGCGACCGGGGCCGGGGGCTGCGGTGCAGGTTGCAGGCACTGTAGCCGCAACCGCTGCCAAAAACGGCGCGCGTATTCAGAATGGTATCGCGGCTGCGATCGCAGCTGCGGATATCAAGGCGCCGGCCGACGACACGACACGTCCCACCTCGCGCCCGGACGATTTGGTTTTGGCTTCAACCGACCCGATCATCGAGCCTGAGCCCGAACAGGAAATCGTCACACGCTTGTCTACATCGGGGGGGCATCTGTGGGGCGTCAACGTGGGCCGCTACACCACCCGATACGAGGCCGAGAAAGTTCTGCTGAAAACTGCCCTGTCGGAGATGACCACTCTGGAAGGTACGCTGCGCAAAGTGAACCAAAGCTCGCGCGGTTTCGAAGCGACATTCCAAGGCATGACCCGCGAACAGGCTGATCTGGCTTGCCGCAGGCTTCAGGCCCGGAATGTCACCTGTTTCATGATCGGACCATCATAAGATCCGACATGTTTTCTCCTGGATGGGTCTGGGCTGCGAGGAAACTCGCAGCCCTTTTTTCACTTTGGTCTAGTCGAAAACGTGGCCGTGCTGGTATTGCTCATCCTGCCCGGCGGCCGCTGTCAGGGCCGCCACGTTGTCTTTGGTGAAGAAACCGTCAAAGTGATGACAACGCTCGATATACTCAGTGATAAGCAGCGTGTGCTTTGAGTGTTTCGAGAAAATCTGCTTCAGGTTAGGGTCATCTTTGCACTCGCCGACGACATGGGCCAGGAACGGCACACCCTTGTCCTTAAGCGTATTGACTACGAAATCGACGTTCTTTTCGCCGGCATTGTGATCGCCATCCTGAACTTCGACGGCCATGTGATGCAGGCGGCGGCCGAAATTCCGGACGAAGTCTTCGGTGGGCATGGGCAGTTGCTCGAAGGAATTTACAAACGAGGGCGTGTTATTCGCGGTAAACACCTTGGCCGGGGATTTCTTGTCATCATCCACATCCGCGTTTCGGTTCACGTTGGTCGAGGAATTCATGTCGAAGATGTTATACGCCCCCCAGAAATAATAGGGCACCATGGTCAGGAACTCGAGGATCGCATCTTCACGCTCACCGGCCAGAATGCGTGTGGCCAGGTGGTCGATCCCCAGCATCAGCGGGGCGATCTTGCTATCCGTGCCGAAGGCGGCGGCCTGATCCAATTGCGCTTGTTCCGCATCGCTCAGCAGGATGCGGTCGCCCAGGCTCAGACTGTCAGGGTCGTTGAAATCCAGTGTTGAATATCCGACCCGGTTGCAGGTGAAGTCCGACGGTGTGGTGAACCTGAATCCGTCGAGTGTGTAAAACGGGTTTTCAGTGTCGCCGCTATATTCAAAGCGGATATTCTGATCTTCCAAGGTTTTGGTCAGAGTTTTTAAATCCTCGGCACCATAAATCTCTCCGACATAGCGGGTCTGCGGGGTGTTCCGTGCCAGCGGGTACATCCGGTTGATGCGGGGGATAAAGTCCTCAAAGCTGGGGCTCAGCGGAGCCATAACGATCATGGCCGGGTAATCGGAATGCGAATGCAGGACCGAGAATTTGTGGGTCTGTCCCAGATAGGTTGCCGTGTGGCGGTAGGGGGTCATCACATACAGCTCGATCAGCGTATCGAACAGCGCCGTAGTTTCGACCTGCAGGACAATCGCACGCATTGCGCCCACCTGATCGGCGATCCCCGAATTTGTGCGGCGTTCGTAGATCTTCGGCAGGTATTCTTGAAAGAAATCCGAGTTCTTCTTGTCGCCCCGGGGTTCATAAGACATCAAATCGAAAGACATAAATTTCCCTCCTTGCGCAGACCCGGCGCTACCCGGACGTGGCCTTGCTTGGATTTCCAATAATCAGAACATGCACTTGCAGGCATGCTAGGGCCTGAAATCCGAGTGGGCAACAGTAAGAGGGTGTGCTGCAGGTCTTACGCCTGCGTGACTATCGGATGAATTTTGTCACTTCGGCCCCGCCTGCGATCAGGTTTTCGCGTACCGATCGGGCGATCTGTACCGCGGTCGGGCCATCCCCGTGCAGGCAGATCGTGTCAATCGAGGTTTCCAGTCGTTTGCCGGATTCAGTGATGATGGCCCCTTCGCGAACCATGTTCAGAATGCGCGAGCCGGCAAGTTCGGGATCATGGATGACAGCGCCGGGCAGGCTGCGATCCACCAGCGTACCGTCATCATTGTAAGCGCGGTCCGCAAAGATCTCTCCGACCCATTTGCAGTCCAAATCGCGAACCGCTTCTTCCTGTTTGGTGACAGCGAGCACCATAATGATAATGTCCGGATCCACATCCAGCGCGCCTTGGTAGCAGGCCCGGGCCATGTCGATATCGACCGAGCACATATTGGCCAGCGCCCCGTGCAGTTTCAGATGCCGGACCTTGGTGCCGACGGCCTTAGCCACACCCATAGCCGCGCCAAGCTGATAGCGAACCAGATTGCGCAGCGAGGCGTGGGGCACCTTCATATTGCGGCGGCCAAAGCCCTGAAGGTCGGGAAAGCCGGGATGCGCGCCGATGCCCACGCCGTTTTCGGCGGCCAGCGCCATAGTCTTCGCCATAACGTCCGGGTCGCCTGCGTGAAAGCCGCAGGCGATATTGGCCGAAGTGATGATTTTCAGCAGGCTTTCGTCATCACCCATCTTCCAGGGGCCAAAGCTCTCTCCCATATCGGCATTCAGATCGACATTAGGCATCGGCAATACTCCTTACTCAGTGGCAGAGATCATTCCGCCGATCAATTGGTAGGACAGCAAGTCCGGGATATCATGCGGATCGCGGACCAAAGGTTCAATCAGTGCGCCCAGCCGCGCCAAATCTGACTGATACTTTGCGTGCAGGGCAACGGCTTCATCCATAGTCACGAATTCGAATTGTACCTGCCCGCCCGCGGGGGTTTGCGCTGCGCGCGGCAAATCACAGGGCAGGACGGTGGCAATACGGGGGTATCCTCCGGTCGTCTGACATTCGGGCAGCAGGATAAAGGGGTTCCCGGTACCGGTCATTTGAATGTCGCCAGGGGTAATCACCTCGGACAAGATGTTCAGCTGGCCTTTCGCGGTAAAGCCCTCGCCATCGCTGTCCAACTGCATCCCCATCCGGTTTGCTCGCGCCCCGCGACTAAACGTGGTCTGGGTAAAGCGGTCCAGCGTTTCCTGATTGAAAAGGGGGGTCTGAAAGCTGGCCAGCACGCGCAAGGTGCCTCCGGCAAACCGGTCGTTAAGTCGCAACTTCATACCGGCGCTTCCCGAGTGCAAACTGGTCGGCAGTATATCCCCTGCTTGTATTGCGCGCCCAACGTTTGCTGTGAGGTGCGTTGAGCGAGACCCGAGAAACACTGTCGTATCAATCCCCCCGCCTATGTGCAGATAGCCATAGTTGCCGTGCTTCGCGGCCCCGATCATCAGTTGCTGGCCGGCCTCCATAGAATATGCGGCATTCCAGACAATCGGGGTACCATCAATGCTCGCTTGCATGGGCGCACCAGTGAGGGCGATGCAGATCTGCTGAGTGGATTCGAAAGTTCCCCCCATCCCCGCCATTTCCAGTGCCGCGCAGTCTGGGCTCTGCCCCAGTAGAGCGGCCCCTTCGTAGAGCGCCAATAGATCTGCCGCCCCTGAACGCGAAAGACCTTGATCCAGATACCCTGTCCGTCCCCGATCCTGTACAGTACAGGCCGGACCTATCGAGTGGACCTTCAGGCTCATGCCGGGATCTCCTCACAGGTAGCGCCGCCTGAACCATCATTGGTCGATTGGACGCTCTCCAGTTCTTCGCGTGTTACGGAAAGGAACTGCATCTCATCGCCGGGACGCAGGGCAAAGCTCTGCTCGGCTTCCGGACGAAAACAGCGAAACGCGGTTTGGCCCACATGCCGCCACCCGGTCGGGGTCGGCCCGGAGAACAGCACAAATTGCGAGATCGCCAAAACCAGTGCGCCTTCCGGTACCATCGGTGTCAGTTCCTTGAGGCGCGGGATGTTGAATTCTGGCCCCAGTGGTCCGAGATACGGCTGTCCGGGCGCAAACCCGATGGTCAGAACGCGAACACGGGTTTCGCTCAGTCGCTTTATGGCTTCGGTAGGAGACAACCCGGCAGCAGCCGCAGCTTCATCTAGCTGGGGCGCAAGGTCTCCACCGTATACGGTTGGCACCTGCCACAAGTGCCGCCCTGCGGGCAGAGCGGCCTGATACCAGTCCTGCTGATGCAAAACCTGTCCCACCTGCCTCCGCATTTCGAGATGGGGCAGGACCAAGGGATCAAACCGGATGTAGGTTGAAGCCAGCGAGGCCGATGTCTCGATCACTCCATCCCATCTCAGAGTGTCGATAGCATTGCGAAACGCCAGCGCCGCCCGGTTCGAGGGTTCTGCCATGGTGTCGGCGAACGAGACCAGCAATCCGTCCAGGCCAACCGTTCGAATGCAAGGAAATGCAGAAGCGTGCGTAGGTTTCATTTTGATTATGGGCTCGGGCATGTCGTTGTGGCGAGGTGACCGTATCCGAGACCGATGCGCAAGACCCGGTATGTGTCCTTTGTCTTTTTCATCCTTCCCGAGCGCGGTGAGTCGGGAATTTTGGCCGGAATCTGAATCGGTTTGAGTGATCCGACTCGGTGCTGTCTTGTGGCTGTGATTGGTAGACTCACTATATCTAGGGTGGGCGCCGAGTCGAACGTCTGCTGGCGGATCGGGTCACGCTGAGTTCCGCGAAGATATGCGGCGAAATGCAGTGATCGAAAACGAATTAAGTGAATGTAAAATATAGATAAAACAGAAAATCGCAAAAAAAACGCGCAAGATGTAATTTTCTGCTTGCGGAGGTTTGTAGTAAACCTTAGAACCCCCTTCACCGGCGCTGCTGAGGCGGTGCTGACGGGTCGGAGAGACGGCCAGACGGACTGGAAAGACGGTTGAGACGCTCAGGAGAGACTGGGGGCATCTTAGGGACTGAG